>JAAELY010000137.1 GCA_024226335.1 bacterium | reverse complement strand
GTGGCAGCGCATTGAAGGCTGGCGAGAATCCTTCGGACGACGATGCGAACAAGTGCATCGATGAGCTGATGGAGTCATTGGACTCGACGATTCCGCAGCCTGAGCGAGCCTTGGACAAGCCGTTCCTGATGCCGATCGAGGACGTGTTTTCGATTTCGGGTCGCGGCACGGTAGTGACGGGTCGTGTGGAGCAGGGGATCGTAAACACGGGTGACGAGATCGAGATCGTGGGCATCCGCGAGACGACGAAGACGACGGTGACCGGTGTGGAGATGTTCCGGAAGCTTCTGGACCAGGGCCAGGCGGGAGACAACGTGGGTTGTCTTCTTCGTGGCACGAAGAAGGACGAGGTGGAGCGGGGGCAGGTACTTTCGGCTCCCGGCTCGATCACTCCTCATACGAAGTTCAAGGCCGAGGTGTACGTATTGACGAAGGAGGAGGGCGGTCGTCACACGCCGTTTTTCAAGGGCTATCGGCCTCAGTTTTACTTCCGCACGACGGACGTAACGGGTGTCGTGGAGCTTCCTGAGGGCACCGAGATGGTCATGCCTGGAGACAACATCACGATCGACGTGGACTTGATCATGCCGATTGCGATGGATCAGGGACTCCGTTTTGCAATTCGCGAAGGCGGTCGCACCGTAGGTGCCGGCGTCGTCGCAGAAATCATCGAGTAGGAAGAGATGGCTGACGCATCCCCGAAGATTCGGATCCGTATGAAGGCGTTCGATCACAAATTGCTCGATATGAGTGCCGCAGAGATTCTCGATACGGCGGTTCGCACGGGTTCGCGCACCGCCGGGCCGATTCCTCTACCGACCTCTATTCGCAAGATCACCGTGCTTCGCGGGCCTCATATCGACAAGAAGTCGCGCGAACAGTTCGAGACTCGGACGCATCGCCGGCTGATCGACATTCTGGATCCGACTCCCCAAACCGTAGACGCGCTCATGAAGCTGGAACTTTCGGCGGGCGTGGACGTCGAGATCAAACTCTAGGAATTATCATGGACCTCGATCCGAAAATCTTCGGCGGCCCGGTTCGGCGGGATCTACTGCACACGGTGGTAGTGGCACAACTCAATGCCCGGCGTCGAGGCACGTCTGCCACGAAGAATCGCGCTCTGGTTTCGGGTGGTGGCAAGAAGCCGTTCAAGCAAAAAGGTACCGGTCGGGCTCGCCAGGGGACGACGCGTGCCTCGCAGTTCGCGGGTGGTGGAGTCGTTTTTGGCCCGCAGCCGCGAACATTCGAGCAACGCATTCCCAAGAAGGTGAGAAAGGCCGCTCTTCGTTCGGTTCTTTCTCTGCGCAAGAGTGAGGATCGAGTCTGGGTAGTCGATTCAATCGACCTTCCCGAAGTCAAGACGAAGCTTCTGGCGAGCAAGCTCGCCGAGATGGAAACGCCCGATGCTTTGATCGTCACAAAAGAACGAGATCACAAGCTCGAGCTCGCCGGGCGGAACTTGAAATCGGTCAACGTTCTGCCGGTCGCCGGTCTCAACGTTCGTGACGTACTGGCCCGGAAGAACCTCATCTTGATGCGCGACGCGGTCGACGCCATCGTGGAGCGGCTCCAATGAAAGATCCGCGACAGGTCATCATCAAACCGCTGATCACGGAGAAGAGTACGATCGAGCGCGAGTCGCATAACGTCGTGACCTTCGCGGTCCATCCGGATGCAAACAAGCCGGAGATCAGGTCAGCCGTCGAACAGTTGTTCGGCGTCGGAGTCGTCGACGTTCGTACACTTCGCATGCGCGGCAAGTTGCGTCGCATGGGGAAGAAAGTCGGCCGCAAGCCGTCGTGGAAGAAAGCCCGAGTGCGACTGCGCGAAGGTGACGCAATCGAGTTCTTTGAAGGGGTCTAGAGGATGGCCACGCGAAAATACAAGCCGACTTCGGCGGGACGACGGGGAATGTCGGTTTCCGACTTCGCCGCCGTCACCAAGTCGACTCCCGAAAAGAGTCTGACTTCTTCGATCAAGAAGTCAGGTGGCCGCAACAACCGCGGAAGGATTACCTCGTTTCACCGCGGCGGTGGTCACAAGCGCAGGTATCGAACGATCGACTTCAGGCGAAACAAGCGGGACATCCCCGCGAAAGTCGCGTCGATCGAATACGATCCGAATCGATCCGCACTGATCGCCCTCTTGAATTACGCGGATGGCGAGAAGCGCTACATCGTCTCGCCCCAGGGGTTGAAGGTCGGCGACGAACTCATGACGGGTGAGAAGGCGGAGATCCGGCCGGGGAATGCGCTTCCACTGCGTGTGATCCCGACAGGCACGATCATCCACAATATTGAACTCAAGCCCGGAAAGGGTGCACAGATGGTGCGTTCTGCAGGGGCCGGGGCTCAGTTGATGGCGCGCGAAGGCAAGTATGCACAGATCAAACTGCCTTCCGGCGAGACTCGACGCGTGCTCACTGAGTGCATCGCGACGATCGGTCAGGTGGGCAACACGGAGCACGAGAATCAGGTGCTGGGCAAGGCGGGGCGATCGCGTTGGCTCGGGCGCCGTCCCAATGTTCGCGGTGTCGCAATGAATCCGGTTGATCATCCCCATGGCGGCGGCGAAGGTCGCAGTTCGGGTGGGCGTCATCCGGTCACTCCCTGGGGCGTTCCTACCAAGGGGCACAGGACGCGAAAGAACCCGCGCTCCGACAAGTTTATCGTGAAGAGGCGAGGACAGAAGTAGATGGCACGTTCCATCAAGAAGGGCCCTTACGTTCAGGACTCCCTGGCGAAGAAGGTCGAAGCAGCGACGGCCAATGGTTCGAAGGCGATCATCAAGACATGGTCACGCCGGTCGATGATGACGCCGGACATGATCGGCTTGACCCTGCACGTACACAACGGCCGTCTTTTCATGCCTGTGTTCGTGACTGAAAATATGATCGGGCATCGACTCGGTGAGTTTGCTCCAACGCGAAAACCCGCAGTGCACTCGGGCGATCGAAAGCTCAAGCAGAGGTAGGTAGGCGCGATGGAGGTCAAGGCAAAGCTGCGCAAGATTTCGATGGGTGCCCGAAAGGGACGCCTTGTCGCAGATCTGATCCGCAATCGACCGGCCGCGGAAGCGCTGGGGATCTTGCAGGCGTGCGACAAGAGGGCGGCGCGTCCGATCGAAAAACTGCTGCGTTCTGCGCTCGCGAATGCGGAAGAGCACAACGCGCGCCATTCGGCAGGGATCGATCTCGACAACCTCTACGTCAAAACGGTCACGGTGGACGAGGGCACGCGCAATTGGCGGATTCGACCTCGTGCCCAGGGTCGCGCTGCCTGGATCAACAAGGCCACAAGTCACATCGCGCTCGTTCTGGACGAGCGTTAGGAGAGAGCGTGGGACAGAAGGTTCATCCATACGGGTTCCGGCTCGGAGTCATCAACGGATGGCAGTCGAGATGGTTTGCGGAGCGGAACTTCGCCGAGATTCTTCACGAGGACTTGCGTATTCGCGACTTCATCAAGAAGAAGGTCTTTCACGCGGGGATCAGCAAGGTCGTGATCGAGCGACGGGCCGACAAGATGTCGGTCAATATCCACACCGCACGCCCGGGCATCTTGATTGGCAAGCGCGGGGCGGATGTCGATGCGTTGCGCAAGGAGCTCGGCGACATGACCTCCCGCGAGGTGTTCATCAACATCCGCGAGGTCCGCAAGGCCGAGATCGACGCCCAGTTGATCGCGGAGAACATCGGGACTCAGCTGGTACGACGCGTTGCTTTCCGTCGAGCCATGAAAAAGTCGATCAGTGCTGCGATGAAGTTCGGAGCGCAGGGCGTGAAGATCAAGGTCTCGGGACGACTCGGTGGCGCCGAGATGTCGCGAACGACGCAGTATCGGGAGGGGCGTGTTCCTCTGCATACTCTCAAGGCCGCGATCGACTACGGTTCGGCCGATGCCAAGACGACCTACGGAGTCATCGGCGTGAAGGTCTGGGTGTTCAATGGCTACGTCCCGGACTCCGAAATGCACGATCGCCGATTGGGACTTGGCGACGAAGCGCAAAAGCAGCCTCCGAAGCGCTAGAAGGCGAATGAGAATCAGCGATGCTCCAGCCTAAACGAACGAAATACCGGAAGGTCCAGAAGGGCAGACTCCGCGGCAAAGCGATGCGCGGCTCCAATCTGTCGTTTGGCGATTTTGGCCTGCAGGCGATCACGCGCGGCAATATCACTGCCCGCCAGATCGAAGCAGCTCGTATTGCGATGACTCGCCACGCAAAACGCGGCGGAAAAGTCTGGATCCGGATCTTTCCCGATAAACCCATGACCAAGCGGCCACCCGAAACCCGAATGGGAAAGGGAAAGGGAAATCCCGAGTACTGGGTTGCACAGGTGAAGCCGGGTCGCGTGCTCTACGAAATGGAAGGCGTCACGCCTGAAGTCGCTCGCCAGGCATTGCGGCTAGCGGCGGCGAAACTCTGTGTGAAGACCCGGATTCTGGAGAGAACCGAATGAAATCGAGCGATCTCCGAAAACTTACTCCAGAGGAATTGAAGGATCGCGTCCGTGAGGACCGCGACCATCTGTTCAGTCTGCAGATCAAGCATGCGACGGGCCAGTTGGAGAACTCCGCTGGGATCCGAGAAGCGCGCCGTAATCTGGCGCGAGTGTTGACGATCGAGAAGCAATTGAAGGACGGCGTATGAGCAGCCGAGGCCTGGCAAAGACGCGGGTCGGCGTGATCGTGAGCGACAAGATGGACAAGTCCGTCATCGTCGAGGTCACGCGGACCGTCGCGCATCCCCTTTACAAGAAGTACATCCGGAAACGAACGCGCTTTATGGCCCACGACGAGATGAACGAGTTCAAGCCAGGCGACAAAGTTCGCCTGATCGAGAGCCGTCCATTGTCCAAGCGAAAGCGCTGGCGCGTTCAGGAGAAACTCGCGTGATTCAGACCGAGTCCGTCTTGGGTGTTGCTGATAACTCTGGTGCGCGCCGCGTTCTGTGCGTGAAGGTGCTCGGTGGGTCGCGACGTCGCTACGCGTCGATCGGCGACATCATCGTGGTCTCGGTCAAAGAGGCACTACCCGACAGCAAGGTGAAGAAGAAGCAGTTGCACAAGGCGGTGATTGTTCGAACGAAGAAGGAAATCGGGCGTCCCGACGGTTCCTACATCCGCTTCGATGACAACTCCGTCGTGTTGGTAGATGCGAACAAGGAGCCGATCGGCACTCGCATTTTCGGCCCCGTGGCTCGAGAACTGCGTGCCAAGCGTTTCATGAAGATCGTCTCGCTCGCACCGGAGGTGCTGTGATGCCAGCGAAGATTCGCAAAGGGGATACGGTCGAGGTGCTCGCGGGCAAGGGCCGCGGTACTCGTGGTGAGGTCCTGCGTATCGATATCGAGAAGAAGCGGGTCGTCGTCGAGCGGGTGAACATCGTCAAGAAGCACCAGAAGCCGAACGCTGCGAATCGGCAGGGCGGGATCATCGAGAAGGAAGCGCCGATCGCCATCTCCAATGTCGCTCTCGTCCACAACGGCGATCGCACGCGCGTCGGCTTCCGAGAAGTCGATGGCAAGCAGGTCCGCTGGAGCAAAAAGCACGGGGAGCAGATCGATGGCTGATGCGGCCTATGTCCCGCGGATGTTGCTGAAGTATCGGGAGACTTCGATCCCGCAACTCCAGGAACGTTTCAAATACAAGAATCCAATGCAGGTGCCGCAGATCAAGAAGGTGTCGCTGAACGTCGGATTGGGCGAAGCGCTCACGAACGCGAAGCTTCTCGAGGCTGCCGCGGCGGAACTCGCCGTGATCACAGGCCAGAAGGCGATCATTACCAAGGCGAAGAAGTCGGTCGCAAACTTTCGCCTTCGCGAAGGTCAATCAATCGGTTGCAACGTTACCCTGCGCAGAGCGCATATGTGGGAGTTCCTGGATCGCCTGATCAATGTGGCGCTTCCCCGAGTGCGCGACTTTCGCGGAGTTTCTTCCAAGGCATTAGACGGTCGCGGCAACTATACGCTGGGCCTGACCGAACAGATCATTTTCCCGGAGGTCGACTACGACAAGGTCGAGCGCATCCGTGGATTGAACGTCAGCATCGTGACGTCGGCAACGAGGGATGAAGAGGGCTTCGAGCTGCTCAAGTCTCTCGGAATGCCGTTCAGAGTGTAGAGGGCACCATGGCCAAGACCTCGAAAGTTCACCAGCAGGCGCGGCTTCGGAAAGCCCGCGCAACGGGCAGTCTGAAATTCCAGAGCCGGTTTTACAACCGTTGCGGGAAATGCGGTCGCTCACGCGCCTACTACCGCAAATATGATCTTTGCCGGATCTGCCTGCGCAAACTTGCGCTCGAGGGGAAGATCCCGGGCATGACCAAGTCGAGCTGGTAGGGAGAGATCGAGATGAATACCGATCCAATTGCCGACATGCTGACGCGAATCCGCAACGGAGGACGCGCGCGAATCCTACGGGTTTCGATGCCGAGTTCTCGCGTGAAGACCGATATTGCGCGCGTTCTGAAGCAGCACGGTTACATCGTCGACTACGAAGTCGGCGGCCAAAACGAGAAGAAGCCCGAGCTCAGCGTGGAAATCCGGTACACGGATGAAGCGGAGCCGATCATCGAGGGGATCGAACGCGTGTCCCGTCCGAGCCGACGCGTATATGTCGCAGCAGACGAGATTCCGAAGGTCAGAAATGGCATCGGGATCGCCATCATTTCGACGCCAAAGGGAATCGTGGCTGGCGAAGAGGCCAGAAACGCGGGCATTGGCGGCGAGGTCATGGCGAGGGTCTGGTAGGAAAATGTCACGAATAGGAACTCTACCCGTAAAGCTTGCTTCTGGAGTCGAGGTCAAGATCGACAACGGACTCGTGCGCGTGAAGGGCCCGAGGGGAAACCTTGAAGAATCGCTGGCGAAGCACACCGCGATCGAGTTGAACGACGGCCTCGCGAGCGTGAAACGCGCCAATGACACGAAAGAGGCCCGGGCGATGCACGGTCTCATGCGCAGCCTCTTGTTCAATATGGTGCAAGGCGTGACCGAAGGCTTCAGCCGCACGCTCGAGATCGTCGGTGTCGGCTATCGCGCCGAAGTTTCGGGCAAGAAGCTCACGATCAATGTTGGTTATTCGCATCCGGTCGTGATGGACGTGCCCGAGGGGCTGGCTGTTTCCAGCGAAAGCCCGACGCGTTTGACCGTATCGGGTACGAGCAAGCAGAAGGTCGGTCAGTTCGCGGCCGAGATTCGCAAGAAGCGTCCACCCGAACCGTATAAGGGCAAGGGCATCCGATACGCCGACGAAATCGTGCGTCGCAAGGTCGGTAAAGCCGGCGCCGCCGGAGGGGGCTGATCCAGATGAGCGTTACGATTCGCCGAAGGTTGTGGCTGCGACGTCGCAAGCACACACGGAAGCAACTCGCTCGCACGACGCGTCCGATTCTGACGATCTATCGCAGCACGAAGCACATCTACGCGCAGATTCGGGACCCGTTGTCGGGCCAGACGCTCACCGGCGTCTCTACGCGGTCACCGGGCGTCCGAGACGGTCTCAAGTCGACCAAGGACATCGATGCTGCGAAGAAAGTGGGAGCGGAGATCGCAAAGCTCGCGCTTGGGCGGGATATCCGCGAAGTCACATTCAATCGAAACGGTTTTGTGTACACCGGCCGCGTCAAGGCGCTCGCAGACGCTGCGCGTGAAGCCGGCTTGAGCTTGTAGGGAAACATGGCACGCGAAAAACTCAATCCAAACGACTTTGCTCTCGAGGAGCGGGTGGTCGACATCAACCGCGTGGCCAAGGTGGTCAAGGGTGGTCGGCGCTTCGGTTTCGCAGCTCTGGTAGTTGTTGGCGACGGCAACGGAATCGTCGGTTCCGGTCTCGGTCGAGCCAATGAAGTTCCCGAAGCCATTCGCAAAGGAATCGAACAGGCGCGCAAGAGCCTGGTTCGTATCCCTCTCAGAGAGGGAACGATTCCCCATCAGGTAATGGGTGAAGCAGGAGCTGGACGCGTCGTCTTGCGACCGGCCTCGCGCGGTACTGGTGTGATTGCGGGCGGTGCGGTCAGAGCCCTGTGTGAGGCTGCGGGTGTCCAGAACATCCTCACGAAATGCCTCGGGACGAATCGCGCACATAACGTGATCCGGGCGACGATCCAAGGTTTTCAGCAGCTGCGCGTGCCTGAGGAACGCCTTCAGGAGTTGCAGCAATGAGCGGCAAGACCGTCAAACTTCGCCAGGTTCGCAGCGGGATCGGCTTTTCTCGCGATCAACGCGCGACGTTGCTGGGTTTGCACTTGGGAAAGATCGGCCGCTCTTCTGAACTCGAAGATACCCCCGCAGTGCGAGGAATGATCAACAAGGTGATCCACCTCGTGCAGGTGGAGGAGTCCTGATGCTCGACAAACTGAGTCCGAACAGAGGGGCGAAGCGCCCGCGAAGACGCGTGGGACGCGGAATCGGCAGCGGTTCCGGAAAGACCTGCGGGCGCGGCACGAAGGGGCAGGGTGCGCGCTCTGGCGCCAAGAAGCGCCCTTGGTTCGAGGGCGGTCAGATCCCGCTGGCTCGACGCCTGCCAAAGCGCGGCTTCAACAACATCTTTCGCGACGAGCGTCAGGTCGTCAACGTTCAAGCTCTGTCGGGTTTTGCGGCCGGTACCGATGTGGATGCGAGTGCTCTGGCGGAGGCGGGTCTCGTGTCGAACGGCAGTCGTCCCGTGAAGGTGTTGGCGGAAGGTGAGATTTCGGTTGCGCTCAAGCTGCGGGTCAACGCGATCAGCGAAGGGGCGCGCAAGAAGGTCGAGGCTGCTGGCGGCAGCATAGAACTGATTACCAGCGAGAAGTTCCTAAGGAAGGCCAAAAAGTCGTGAATCCGGGAGCCGTCGGAAACATCGCCAAGATCCCCGAGCTGAATCGAAGGATTCTGTTTACGTTTGGGATGCTGGCCGTATACCGTCTGGGCTGCGCGATTCCGACTCCCGGTATCGATCCTGCCGAGATTCGCCGCTTCTTCGAAGAGACCGGTGGTGGCCTGTTCGGGATCATCAATCTGTTTACCGGCGGTGCGTTCGAGTCGCTGTCGATCTTTGCGCTTGGCATCATGCCCTACATCAGCGCCTCGATCATTTTGCAACTGCTGACGGCGGTGGTTCCCAAGCTCGAAGAGTTGAAGAAGGAAGGCGAGGAAGGTCGGCGCGTGATCACGCGCTACACGCGTTACGGCACGGTCCTCCTTGCGACGGTCCAGGGTTTCCTGATGGCCACCGCTCTCGAAGGTGGAGCCTTCGGAGCGAATACCGTGATCGAACCGGGCATGGCGTTCCGATTGATGGCCGTGGTGACGTTCACTTCCGGTACTGCCTTCATCATGTGGCTAGGCGAGCAGATCAACGAGCGGGGCATCGGAAATGGCATTTCGCTGATCATCTTTACCGGCATCGTCGTGAGCCTGCCGTCGGGCGTGATGAAGGTCTGGGACATGGTTCGCACCGACCAGTTGACGCCGGTCGCCGTTCTTCTCCTGCTCGCCTTCATGCTCGCGGTCATCGCGGTAATCGTGTATTTCGAGCGCTCTCAGCGGCGCATCCCGATTCAGTACGCACGCCGAGTCGTCGGGCGCCAGCAGGTAGCCGGCGGCATGAGCTATTTCCCGCTTCGACTCAACACCGCGGGTGTGATTCCGCCGATTTTTGCGTCGTCACTTCTTCTGCTTCCTCTGCAGGTTTCCCAATGGGGAGGCGTGGAGGCGATCGGTGACTTCGTCGATGATTACCTGGCGTTCAATACCGTCAGTTACAACCTGATCTACGTCGCATTGATCATGTTCTTCGCGTACTTCTACACCGGGATCATGATCAACCCCGACGACGTCGCGGATAACATCAAGAAGAACGGTGGCTATATCCCGGGAATTCGCCCCGGAAAGCGCACGGCAGAGTACATCCAGCGAGTTCTCGACCGCATAACGCTGGTCGGCGCGTTCTATCTCGCCGCAGTGTGCGTCCTGCCGAACTTCTTGTCGGCCCAGCTGGCCATTCCGTTCTTCTTTGGTGGCACGTCGTTGCTGATTTGTGTCGGCGTGGCCATGGATACGGTTGCACAGGTCGAAGCGCACCTGGTCTCGCGGAATTACGACACGTTCGTTCAGGGTGCGCGTCTCCGAGGTCGCGGCAAATGAGCGAACTCAATCTGATTCTGATGGGTCCGCCAGGTGCTGGCAAAGGCACGCAGGCCAAGCGACTCGTCGAGCGATTTTCGATTCCGCAGATCGCCACGGGCGATATCCTGCGCGAAGCCGTCGCGTCGGGCTCCGATGTCGGCAAGCGAGCAAAGGCGATCATGGACTCGGGCGAGTTGGTGCCCGGTGAGATCGTGATTCAGATCGTGCGCGAGCGACTGACCCAGGCTGATTGTGAGCCGGGTTTCATTCTCGACGGTTTTCCGCGCACGGGTGAGCAGGCCGATGCCCTGGATGGGATTCTGAAGGATCTGAAACGCGAACCCGTGAAGGTTCTGGCGCTCGACGTGCCCGATGAAGAGCTGCGCAGGCGCATTCTTTCGCGCGGCGAAGGCCGGGCCGACGACAACGAAGAAACCGTCAACAAGCGTCTCGATGTGTATCGCCGCGATACAGAACCGGTCCTGAGCCACTACGAAGGCAGCGTGACCAAGGTGTCCGGTGATGGAACCATGGACGAGATCACGGGTCGGCTCGTAGCCCTGCTCGAGGGGGGCTCATGATCCATCTGAAGTCCGACCGCGAGTTGGAACGCATGCGGGAGGCGGGCCGACATGTGGGCGAGATCCTGGTCGCCCTGGCCAATATGGTGCAACCGGGTGTGACCACCGGCGAGATCGACGAGACGGCCCGCGAAGAGATCAAAACCCGCGAACTCGAGTCCTCTTTTCTAGGGTACCAGCCGGGGGAGGTGCCGCCGTTTCCAGCCGTGCTCTGCACATCGTTGAACGAGGAGATCGTCCACGGCATCCCCGGACCCCGGAAGGTGCGGGATGGTGACCTTTTGAAGCTGGATTTTGGTGTTATCTTCGAAGGGTTCCACGCAGACGCCGCAATCACCGTGCCTGTGGGCGAGATCAGCCCGGAGGCCAGGAGGCTACTCGAGACCACCCGGCGGAGCATGTACGCAGGGATCGAGTCGATGCGGGCCGGGAATCGTCTGGGGGACGTGGGTAACTCAATCCAGGAGATCGCGGAGGGCGAAGGCTACTCCGTCGTTCGCGATTTCGTAGGGCATGGTATTGGTCGGCTGCTGCACGAGCCGCCTCAGCTTCCGAACTTTGGCCGGCGGGGTAGAGGGCAGAGGTTGCGGGCGGGCATGGTCCTGGCGATCGAGCCCATGGTCAATGAGGGAGAACAGGCCGTCGAGATTCGAAAAGACGGCTGGACGGCAGCGACGGCGGACGGCAAGTGTTCCGCGCATTTCGAGCACACCGTCGCGATTACGGATTCACAACCGGAGATCCTCACAAGGGTCCCGGGAAGTCATTGAGAACGGAGACGACGTGAAGGTTCGAGCCAGCGTCAAGAAGATGTGTGACAAGTGCAAGATCATTCGACGCCGCGGCGTGATTCGCGTGATCTGCGAGAACCCCAAGCATAAACAGAGGCAGGGCTAGGCCATGGCGCGTATTTCGGGAGTCGATCTTCCGCGCGAGAAATCGATTCAGATTTCGCTCACATACATTCTGGGGATCGGCCGGAGTTCGGCGCGCAAGATCTGCGACGAAGCCGGTGTGCCTCGGGATTCGAAGACCTTCAATCTCGACGAGAGCGAGGTTTCGAAGCTGCGCGACGTGATCGAGGCGAAGTTCAAGGTCGAAGGTGACCTTCGCCGCGAGACCACGCAGAACATCAAGATGCTGATGGATATCGGCTGCTATCGAGGTTTGCGCCACCGGCGTGGCCTCCCTGTTCGCGGACAGCGGACGCACACCAACGCGCGCTCTCGCAAGGGACCGCGAAAGGCTGTTGCGGGCAAGAAGAAGGCCCCGACGAAGAAGTAGCATGGCGAAAGCAAAGAAAGTCAAGAAGCGGGTCAAGAAGAACATCCAGACTGGCGTGGCTCACGTCCAGGCGACGTTCAACAACACCATCATCACGATTACCGACGTCGCGGGAAACACCGTGTCCTCGTCGTCAGCTGGCGAAGTGGGCTTCAAGGGTTCGCGCAAGAGTACGCCGTTTGCAGCGCAGGTCTGTGCAGAAAACGTGGCCAAGAAGGCCATGGAGCATGGCATGCGCCAGATCGGCGTGCTGGTGAAGGGGCCCGGTGGAGGGCGCGAAGCCGCAGTGCGGTCCCTTCAAGCGGCGGGATTCAAGGTGACCTTCATTCGGGACGTCACGCCAATCCCGCATAATGGCTGCCGACCGCCCAAGCGGCGTCGGGCCTAGGAGAGCAAGTGGCACGTTATCGGGGGTCCGTCTGTCGTCTGTGTCGTCGGGAAGGCATGAAGCTTTTCCTGAAGGGCGAGCGCTGTTTCACGGACAAATGCTCGATCGAGCGACGCAACTATCCTCCGGGCCAGCATGGCCAGGGTCGTCCGAAGTTCTCCGACTACGGACTCCAGTTGCGCGAAAAGCAGAAAGTGCGCCGCATCTACGGCGTGCTCGAGCGTCAATTCCGCAAGACGGTCAAAGAGGCCGAGCATATGAAGGGTGTCAAGGGCGAGAACCTGCTCTCGTTGCTGGAGCGGCGCCTCGACAATGTCGTGTACCGGCTCGGTATGGTGAATTCGCGTAACGAAGGCCGACAACTAATCATGCACGGGCACTTCACCGTCAATGACCGACGAGTTGATATTCCCTCTTTTCGAGTCCGCAAAGGCGAAAAGATTGGCCTCACCCCGCGGGGCAAGAAAGCTGCGCGTATCGAGGAGGCACTGCAGGGACTCGAATCCCGCATGGTGCCCGGTTGGTTGACGATCGACCAGAGCACCCAGACCGGTGAAATCGTCGAGATGCCCACTCGTGAGGAAATCACGATTCCGATTCAAGAGCAGCTCATCATCGAACTGTATTCCCGCTAGATCCGGCGAAACGCCACTCAGCGAAGAGCCTGGAGGAACGAATGAACGCAGATCTCATGGTCAGGAACTGGCAGGAACTGATTCGACCCAGTCGAGTCGAGCCCAACGAGAACATCAGCGACACCTATGGTCGTTTCGAGTGCGCGCCGCTCGAACGGGGCTTTGGTCTGACTCTCGGCAATGCACTGCGCCGCGTACTGTTGTCTTCTCTACAGGGTGCCGCGATTACCTCGGTGCGCATCGAGAACGTACAGCACGAGTTCTCTACGCTGCCGGGTGTGCTCGAAGACGTGACCGATGTCGTGCTCAACCTCAAAGAGGTGCGGCTGCGCGCGAACTCTTCGGAGCCCAAGGAAATCACGATCCGCAAGCAGGGCCCGGGTGACGTGACCGCGGCAGACTTCGAATCGGGTGACTCGACCGTCGAGGTGCTCAACGGCGATCACAAGATCGCGACGCTCTCCGACGACGCCGAGATCAATCTGACGGCGACCGTGGAACTCGGCAAGGGCTTCGCGCTGGCCGAGAAGAACGCAAAGGAAGAACAGCCCATCGGCACGGTGCCGATCGACTCGATCTTCTCGCCGATTCGCAAGGTGAACTACACCGTCACCAACGCGCGTGTCGGTCGTTCGACCGAATACGATCGCCTGACGATGGAGGTCTGGACGGACGGCTCTGTCGCACCGGCGGATGCCCTCGCATTCGCGGCCAAGATCCTCAAGGACCAGCTCACGATTTTCGTGAACTTCGAAGAGGATGTGGAGCGCAGCGTTGCTCCGAGCCACGCGACTGCACGCCCGAACGAAATTCTGTTCCGCCCCGTCGACGAACTGGAACTCTCGGTCCGCTCTGCGAACTGTCTGCAGAACGCCGATATCAAGTTCATCGGTGAACTCGTGCAACGCACAGAGAGTGAAATGCTCAAGACCAAGAACTTCGGCCGCAAGTCGCTAAACGAGATCAAGGAGATCTTGACCGGCTTTGGGCTCGAGTTCGGAATGGCTCTCGAGTCGTTCCCGCAGAGACGAGAGCTCGACAAGATGCGGGAGACCAGCGAGAGCTAGGGATCGCCATGCGACATCGAAAAGACCATAGAAAGCTGAATCGAAGCCCGTCCCATCGTCGGGCGATGTTGCGCAACCTGGTGACGTCGCTACTCGACCACGAAGAGGTGCGCACGACCACGCCCAAGGCGAAGGAAGTGCGGCGCCTGGCCGAGCGGATGATCACCCTGGGCAAGCGCGGGACGCTGCACGCGCGCCGTCAGGCGCTCGAGACGCTTCGCAGCAAGGAAGTTGCGGCGAAGGTCTTCGACGGCCTCGCGACGCGCTACAAGGACCGCCCGGGCGGCTATACGCGCATCATGAAGCTCGGAACCCGGCCCGGCGATAACGCCGAGCTTTCGATCATCGAGCTCGTGGATCGAGGCGACTCGGCCAAGGCGTCGGAGGCGGATTCCGGCTCTTGACCCGGTCAAGCAGTGGAGCTCGCAGCCTCCTGCTGGTCGTTGTCCTGGGCGCCTTGGGCGCTTTCGCCTTCGTCTTCTGGCAGGGATCGAGCGGCCCGGCTCTGCGCGTCGGAGAGATCGCACCGGCTCTGGATCTGCAGCGCATCGATGGTGAAGCGATTTCGCTCGAAAAGCTGCGCGGGCGCGTCGTATTCGTCAACTTCTGGGCTACTTGGTGTCCCCCCTGCCGGAAGGAGACGCCATCGATGCAGCGGTTGTACCAGAAGCTCCGCGAAGAGCCCTTCGAGATGCTCGCGATCAGCATCGACTCGCCAGACGCGGAGTCGGCCGTCCGAGATTTTCGCGACGAGTTCGGGTTGGGGTTTCCGATCCTCATGGACTCCGATAAGAGTGTCTACAACTCCTACCACGCCTACGGCGTCCCGGAGTCCTTCCTGCTCGATGCTCAGGGGCGCCTGGTGGAACGCTTCATCGGACCCAAGGACTGGGACGATCCCCGCTACCTGCGCGCGATCCGGCGTTTGACTCAAAAGTCCGCTGGCGCCGCGAACCCACAGACTCCCTCCCCGGAGGTCGGTGATGGCTAGGTCCCGAAGGAAACCCGAACGAATTCGCTGGGCGCTGCTCGCGGCTCCGCTGATCGCCCTGGTCGCGGCCTTCGCGACGCTAGTGCTCGATCGAGAGAACGGTCTGGTCTCGTTAATCGTGCTGCAAGAGCGGGTTCGCACCACGGATGAACGTGTTTTCGAGCTGAAGACCGAGCGCGTCAAGCTCGCCGAACAGGCGCGGCGACTGCGCTTTGATCCACTCGAGATCGAGACGGTGGCGCGTGGTGTACTCGGCATGGTGCGTCCTGACGAAGTCGTCGTGCAGTTGAATGAGGATGTCGCCGCGGCGCCCTGAACCGTGCGGCAATAACGCAATGCGGGAACAGGTACTGGAGCTGGTCAAGCAGGCGGCGGCGCGTGTAGTCGAAGAACTCGCGCCCGATGCCACACTATCGCTCGATTCGATGGTCCAGGTCGTGCCGGGGAAGAGCCCGGAGCATGGAGATTTCGCGACCAATGCTGCGCTTGCCCTGGCGAAACCGCTGAAGCGCTCCCCTCGTGAGGTCGCCGAGCGTATCCAGGCGTTGCTCGAGGCCTCTCCGGGCGTCGTGGAACGCACCGAGATCGCGGGACCCGGCTTCCTGAATTTCTTTCTCACCCAGGATCGCTGGCACGACGTGCTTCGCCGTGTTCACACCGAGGAGGCCGACTACGGCCGGAGCCAGAGTGCCCATCCCGAACGCGTGATGGTCGAGTTCGTTTCTGCCAACCCGACCGGCCCGCTCACAATCGGACACGGCCGCAACGCCGTACTGGGTGACGCCATCGCGCGTCTGCTCGAAGCGACCGGCCACGAAGTTTCACGCGAGTACTACTACAACGATGCGGGCCGCCAGATGCGTGTGCTCGGGCAGTCTTTGCGAGCGCGTTACCTGCAGTTGCTCGGACGAGATGAAGAGCTACCCGAAGATGGCTACCAGGGTGAGTACCTGGTGCAAATCGCGCAAGCGCTCCTCGACGAGGTGGGCGAGGGCTGGGCCGATGCAGAAGAATCCCAGTTCCGGGAGCGGGCACAGGTCGCGATCTTCGAACTCATTTCAGCAACGCTCGAGCGGCTGGAGATTCGATTCGATACGCACTTTCCGGAGCGATCACTCTACGACCGGGGACTGGTCGAGCAGGCGGTCGAAGACCTGCGCTCCAAAGGACTCGTGTTCGAAAAGGATGGGGCGGTCTGGCTGCGTTCGACGGACTTCAAGCTCGACCGCGATCGCGTGCTGGTGAAGTCATCGGGAGAACCGACCTATCTCTTGCCGGACATCGCCTATCATCGCGATAAGTTCAATCGCGGCTTCGACCGCCTGATCGATATTCTCGGCCCCGATCACATCGAGCAGTTTCCGTACGTCCAGGCCGCCGTCGGCGTACTCGGAGACGAAGCGGAGCGGATTGAACTGGTGATCTACCAGTGGGTCAACCTCCGTCGCGACGGGGAACTCGTGAAGATGTCGACTCGCAAGGCCTCGTTCGTCACCGTCGACGAGATTCTCGGCGATGTCGGTCCCGATGCATTTCGCTACTTCATGATCGATCGCCGAGCGGATACGCATCTCGACTTCGATGTGGAGCTCGCGCGTGAGCGTTCGGATCGCAATCCGGTGTACAAGATTCAGTATGCCCATGCGAGGCTCTGTAGTATCGAACGAACCGCACAGGAGCGGGGGATAGATCCTACAAGTGTAGAGCAAGCCCCACTCAATCGGCTCGAGTCGCCCCAGGAAGCAGAGCTCACCAAGCTGATCGGTCGATTCCCTGATATCGTAGTGCACGCCGCCGTTGCTCGGGAACCACAAGAGATCGCACGATATCTTCTCGAGCTGGCGGGCGCCTTCAACTCCTACGTATCGGACGGAAAGCGGCATCGGGTTTTGTCGGACGATGAGGAACTAACAATCGCGAGGTTGGTATTCACTGGAGCTGTTCGCATCACGCTTGCGAATGGGCTTCGACTCCTGGGAATCAGCGCTCCGGAACGAATGTAGATGGCGAAAACGACCCGGAAGAAGAAAGACAAGCCGCGTGGGCGACGCGGAGTTTTGCTGAAGGTCTTCGGCGGGACTGCGCTCTTGTCGGTCGGTGCTGCTGCGGGTGTCGTGCTAGGCGCGGTGACGGAAACTCCCCGCCTTCTCGTGAGCTGGTTGAGTGATCCCGTCGTTCAGATCGATCTGTCTCCCGTGCCGGTCGACGTGAATGACACGACGCTCGAGGAATTTCGCAAGCGTCGAACCGCAGTTGTAGAGAGCGGAGCTGCTCAGAGTCGGACGATCGCTGCCAAGCCCAGTGCGAGCCCGGACTCGGCGGAGTTGGCGGAATCGAAACCGGCGAAGGATCTCAACAAACCCGAGGCCCCTGTCGTGCGACCTCCGGTCGTCCCGCCTGCGCCATCGGCTGTGCGGCCGGCTTCGGCGCGACCCCGGGTGGCGAGCCCTCCACCTGACCAGGTTTCGAGCAGGTCGACTTCTTCCGAGACGGTATCACCCCGGAGTCCGGAGCAGATCATGGCCGAGCTCGGGAAGCGGTCCCGGGCCAAGTCTTCGTCCAAGGTTGGGCGAAGGGCGCACTCCCGACATCTCGTGGTGCAGATCGGAGCGCATGGGCGGAGTTCGTATGCCGAAGAGCAGGCCCGAAGTCTGCGCGGCTTTGGCTTCGATGCGTACGTCAGCAATACGCGCTCTCAGGACAGTAAGAGCCGCTACCGCGTGCGGGTCCGCCCCAAGGTTGCAGAGACGGCCCAGGAGCTCAGGTCTCAGCTCCAGGCGCGCGGATTCGACACCTGGACCACGACCGAGTAGCGAAGCTTTGTCCTCGGCTCACCCGCGGGGTCGCTGGCTGATCAGCGGCGCTGGCGGTCAACTCGGCCGTTCGATCCTGGCGCTTGCTGGAGAGGCGGGCGTTGAGGCCCTCGGACTGGGCCGCGCCGAACTCGATATCGTCGATACCGAGGCCGTTCGGAGGCGCATCGAGGACTTTCGGCCCGACGTACTGCTCAATTGCGCGGCTTTCACGGCGGTGGATCTATGCGAGGAGCAGGTCCGCGAGGCCGAGCGCGGGAACATCGCCGGTCCAGAGGTGTTGGCGGCGGCCTGCGGGCGAGAGATCCTTCTGGCTCACATCAGCACGGAATACGTTTTCGATGGTTCCGGAAGCCGCCCGATCCCGGAAGACCGGCCGCCAAAGCCGATCAATGTGTATGGGAAGACGAAGCTCGGAGGTGAGGAGGCCATCCGGGCCTCCGGCTGCCGGCATCTGATCGTCCGCACTCAATGGCTGTTCGGGCCCGGGCCCAATTTCGTGCGGACCATCCTTCGCGCGGCTGCCGAGCGTCCCGAACTTCAGGTCGTCGACGATCAGCTCGGTCGGCCTACCTGGACGGGGGCCCTGGCCAGGGGTTTGTACGAGGCTGTAGCGGCCGGATCCGAGGGAACTCTCAATTTGGCGTGCGAGGGCGTGGCGAGTTGGTACGATCTTGCCCAAGGCGTCGTCGAGGAAGGCGCCCGCCGGGGTCTGGTTTCCCGAGTCCCGATCCGGCCGGTTTCGAGTCGGGCGATGGCTCGACCGGCTGCCCGACCCGCGTATGGGGTTCTCGGGCTGGAGCGCGCCAGGGAATCTGGCGTTCGCCTGCCTCACTGGCGCGAAGCGCTAATCAGCTATTTCGATGCGGAGCAAGAGGGACGAGATGCGTAGTGTATTGATCACCGGCGGTGCGGGCTTCATCGGCTCGCATCTGTGTCGTCGTTTTCTGGCAGACGGCTCAAGAGTCATCTGTATGGACAATCTCCTGACGGGCCGTCTCGAGAACGTGGAAGACTTGTTCGGAAACGAACGCTTCCGCTTCGTCAAGCACGACGTCACCAACTTCATCCACGTTCCCGGTGAGCTCGATGCCGTGCTGCACTTTGCTTCGCCGGCCAGTCCGGTCGACTTTGAGCGCCTGCCCATCCAGATCCTGAAGGTGGGTGCACTCGGTACACACAAAGCCCTCGGTCTGGCCAAGGAGAAGGGAGCGCGTTTCCTTCTCGCTTCTACGTCCGAGTGCTATGGCGATCCCGAGATCAACCCGCAGCCCGAGTCCTACTGGGGCAATGTGAATCCGGTGGGCATCCGAGGCGTGTACGATGAGGCCAAGCGTTTCGCCGAAGCCATGACCATGGCGTACCAGCGATTCCACGGCATGGAGACGCGCATCGTACGCATCTTCAACACTTACGGGCCTGGCATGCGTCCCGATGATGGTCGAATGATCCCGGCCTTCTTCAGTCAGGCGTTGCGCGGTGAGGACATCACCGTCTTTGGTGACGGCTCCCATACCCGCAGCATCAACTTCGTGAGCGACCTCGTCGAAGGCATTGTCCGCCTGCTCAATTCGGATCAGAAGACGCCCGTCAACATAGGAAACCCTCAGGAGATGACGGTGCTCGAGGTTGCGGAGCGAATCCTTGGAGTCGTGGGGTCGCAGAGCAAGATCATCTTCGGGGAACTTCCACCCGATGATCCGAAAGTGCGACGACCCGATATCAGCCTTGCGCGCAAGACTCTCGATTGGAAGCCCCAGGTGAGCCCCGACGAGGGACTTCGCAAGACACTTCCGTACTTTCGCGAACAGGTCGGACGCGAAAAAACGTGAGCGGAATTCCCCAGGAGAGAATCCGCAACTTCGCGATCATCGCGCACATCGATCACGGCAAGTCGACGCTTGCAGATCGCTTGCTCGAACTGACCGATACGCTCCAGGCTCGGGATCGCACGGATCAGTTTCTAGACAAGATGGACCTCGAGCGCGAGCGCGGTATCACGATCAAGGCGCAGACGGTTCGCATGCGCTACCACGGCGCGGACGGATTGGACTACGAACTGAACCTGATCGACACCCCCGGCCACGTGGACTTCCACTACGAAGTATCGCGCTCACTGGCGGCCTGTGAGGGGGCGCTATTGGTTGTCGATGCTGCTCAGGGCGTCGAGGCTCAGACCGTCGCGAACGCGGAAGTCGCGGTGAACTCGGGTCTCGAGATCATTCCGGTGATCAATAAGGTCGATCTGCCCAACGCGGACCCGGACCGCATGATGCAGGAGATCGAAGACATCGTCGGTGTTCCTTCCGATGAGGCTCTTCTGGTTTCTGCGAAGACGGGGCAGGGGGTCGATGCGATCCTGTCTGCGATCATCGAACGCATCCCCGCGCCAGGGGGCGATCCAGAAGCGCCTTTTCGCGGCATGATTTTCGACAGCTGGTACGACGCGTACATGGGCGCGACCATGCTCGTAAGGGTCATCGATGGCTCGCTGGACGCGCGTTCTCGCATTCGCCTTGTCTCGAGCGGAGACGAATACGACACGACCCTGCTCGGTGTGCTGGCGCCCGATATTCAGGGAATCAAGCGAATCGAATGCGGCGAAGTGGGCGTAATCTCCGCCAGCATCCGCGATCCCAAGGGTGTCCAGATCGGCGATACGGTGACGGACGCGGCCCGTCCTTCCGACGAAGCCCTTCCCGGCTTCCAGCCGATGCAACCGATGGTCTGGAGTGGCCTGTATCCGGCCGATCCAGGTGGCTACGACGCGCTGCGAGCGGCGATTGACAAACTGCAACTCAACGACTCCTCGTTCAGCTATGAACCCGAGACCAGCACCGCTCTCGGCTTTGGTTTTCGTTGTGGATACCTCGGTCTCTTGCACATGGAAATCGCGCAGGAGCGACTCGAGCGCGAGTACGCTCTTGATCTGATCATCACGGCGCCTACGGTCGTCTACCGCGTGAAGCTGAAGAACGGCGAGGAGATCGAACTGCATCGGCCCAGCGATTTGCCCCCCGCAGGCGAGTTCGACGAGATCCTCGAACCTCGCATTCTCGCGCGTCTGCACATGCCGACCGAGTACCTGGGCGCCGTCATCCAGTTGTGTCAGGAGCGAAGAGGAATCCAGCGTGATCTCGCGGTGCACAGCGATCGGCGCGCCGTGTTGCGCTACGAGTTGCCAATGCCGGAGGTCGCGGTCGACTTCTACGACCGACTCAAGACCGTAAGCCGAGGCTATGCCTCGATGGACTACGAGTTGATCGGCTTCGAGAAGGAAGATCTCGTCAAGGTCGACGTGCTCGTAAACGGCGATCCCATCGATGCTCTTTCGATCATCGTGCACCGGGATGCCGCCTATAACCGCGGGCTCTCTCTGGTGCGCCGGATGAAGGAACACATCCCCAGGCAAATGTTCGAAGTCGCTTTGCAGGCGTCGATCGGGGCGAAGGTCGTGGCTCGCGTGAGCGTGAAAGCCCTGCGCAAGAACGTCACCGCGAAGTGCTACGGCGGCGATATTACGCGCAAGAAGAAGCTGCTCGAGAAGCAGAAAGAGGGAAAGAAGCGCATGAAACAGATCGGAAGCGTCGAGATCCCTCAGGAAGCCTTTCTGGCAGTCCTCTCGAGCGGTGACTGAAGTAGACGAGTTTCAGCGACCGGGAGATTGACGGTTTTCACAAGGAGGGATAGCGTCGCATCGGCTCAGGGGGCGCATTGGTCATGGAAGAACAAGAGCAAGAAACGGAACACGATAGCCTGCAGCCTATCAAGGAGTCGGGCTGGTCGGATACTGCGCGGGCCGTCTTCTGGGCGGCACTGCTCGCTCTTGCGATTCGTTCGTTCGTCGTCGAACCGTTCAAGATTCCCTCGGGTTCCATGATTCCCACTCTACTGGTGGGTGATTACGTCCTGGTCAACAAGTTCGCCTACGGGTTGCGCTTGCCGATCACGGGGACCCTCTTGTTCGAGGTCGGTGAACCCGAGCGCGGCGATGTCATCGTCTTTCGCTATCCCGACGACCCGCGACAGGATTTCATCAAACGTGTGATCGGATTACCCGGCGACCGCATCGAGATCAAGCAAGGGCGGCTCTTCGTCAACGGACAGCCGATCGATCAAGTTCCCGAAGGGGACTTCCTCTATACGCGAGTGAGTACGGGGGAACAGCAGCGAACCTTGCGCTTTCGCGAGCGCAACGCGGACGGAGCGGAATACACGGTGATTCGAGTTCCTCCGGCGACCCGGATGCGGGGACCCGGAGGGCCCTGGGTCGTACCGCCGGACCGCTACTTCATGATGGGCGACAACCGCGACAACTCCGCAGACAGTCGCCGCTGGAGAAACCACTTCGTAGCGCCCGACCAGCTCAAAGGACGGGCGTTCATGTTGCACTGGTCCTGGGTCGTCGATCTCGGCCCCCAACCCGAGCGAAATTTCCTACAGGATCTGCTTCATACGGTCTGGAGCGTGGTGAGTTTTCAGGTCGAGGAGGTTCGTTGGGACCGCATCGGCCGCTCGATCTCCGGCGTCGCTGATTGACGCCCGCATTTCCTTCGATTAGCATTGGCGTCAAGACATCGGGGGGTGTCAGGCGCGACTCGAATAAAGCGCGCTAAGCGCCCGAATCCAGGTGCCTTTTAAGCTCATCCAGTGAGATGGGTAAAGGATCTGCAGATGGGAAGCAGCTCGAAATCTGCTGCGGATACGAAGACCGCGCCCTCAGCTGAGGCGGCGCCGGGCAGTCGGGTCGTTCTCGATCCCGCTGGTATCCAGCGCGCTACGACGCGAATCGCTCACGAAATCCTGGAGCGAAACACGGAACCCGAAGACCTGGCCCTGGTCGCGATCCTCAGCGGCGGTCTGGTTGTCGGGCAGCGCATCAACGCGGCGCTGGAGGAAATCGCCAAGCGGGAGATTCCACTCGGAGCTCTCGACGTGACCCTGTATCGCGACGATGTGGTCGGTCACGGCCGACGACCCATGCCGAAGCCCACGCGCATGCCCTTTTCTGTGACGGGCAAGCGCGTGATTCTCGTGGACGATGTCATGTTCACCGGGCGCACGGTTCGTTCCGCGATGGATGCGGTCATCGATTTCGGTCGGCCCGAAGCGATCCAGGTGGCGACGCTGGTCGATCGCGGGCACCGCGAACTTCCGATCCGCGTGGATTTCGTGGGCAAGAACATTCCCACGTCGCGCGGTGAGCAGGTCGTACTGCGCGAGACAGACGCCGGCGAGCTGGAGGTGGTGGTCGAATGAGGCACTTGCTTGGCATTGAAAACCTGACTCGTGAAGACATCGACCTGATTCTCGAAACCTCAGAGGCCATGCTCGAGGTGTCGCAACGCGAGATCAAGCGTGTGCCGACGTTGCGCGGGCGCACCGTCATCAATGTGTTTCTCGAACCTTCGACACGAACGCGCGTCAGCTTCGAGATCGCCGCGAAACGGCTTTCGGCGGATGCGATCAATGTGAGCGCGAGTGGATCGAGTCTGTCGAAGGCCGAAACACTCGCCGATATGACCCGCAACCTTGCGGCCATGAGTGCAGATGTCCTGGTGGTGAGGGATCGCACCGCAGGCGTTCCGCAGATGCTGGCCGAGCGTGTTCGGGTTCCGGTCATCAATGCTGGTGACGGATGTCACGAGCACCCGACACAGGCGCTGCTAGACGCCTTCACGCTGCGACAGTCGCTCGGCTCTCTCGATGGACGCGTGATTTCAATCGTAGGAGATATCGCGCATAGTCGCGTGGCTCGTTCCGACATCTACGCGTTTACCAAACTCGGTGCTGAAGTGCGGGTTGCCGGACCCCCGACCATGATGCCCGCTGGGATTGAAGGCCTGGGCGTGAAGCCCTGCTTCTCCATGGCGGAAGCGCTCGATGGGGCTGACGTGATCGTGATGTTGCGAATCCAGCAGGAACGCTTGGAAGGTGCGCTGTTCCCGTCGGTCCGGGAGTACTCACAGACTTTTGGCCTGACCCTGGCGACACTGCAGTTGGCGAAGCCCGACGCGATCGTGCTCCATCCCGGGCCGATCAATCGCGGTGTCGAGATCGCCAGTGAGGTCGCAGACGCAGAACCGTCCCGCATCCTCGACCAGGTCACCAATGGTGTGGCTGTGCGCATGGCCACCCTCTACTTGCTGACCGGAGGCGAAAATTGAGCCGAATTCGCATTCACGGTGCGCGGATTCTGGATCCTTCGAATAGACGCGACGAGCTGGGGGATCTCGAGTTCGAAGACGGCGTCATCCAGCGCGTGGGAAAGGATCTCTCCGGCCCGGCGGACGAGATCATCGAAGCCGATGGCTTGTGGCTTGTCCCCGGCTTCGTCGATCTGCACACGCATCTGCGCGAACCCGGTCAGGAATACAAAGAAGATATTCGCACGGGGACCCACGCAGCGGTTGCAGGTGGCTACACCACCGTATGCGCCATGGCAAACACCGACCCGGTCAACGATACGCCTGCGGTTACCGAGTTTATTCTCCGGCGCGCCCGCGAGTCGGCTCTCGCTCGTGTACATGTGATTGCAGCTGCGACTCAGGGACTGCGCGGAGAGATCATGTCGGAAATGGCGAGCCTGGCCGGTGCCGGTGCGGTCGCCTTTTCCGACGATGGATCCGTGATCATGAGCGCGCTCGTAATGAGACGAGCGCTCGAGTACGCCCGCGGCGTAGGTCGGCCGGTGATCGCTCACTGCGAAGATCTGAACTTGAAAGGTCCGGGGGTCGTTCACGAGGGCGCCCATGCGACTTGTTGCGGCCTGGTGGGTTCTCCGGCAGAAGCCGAGACCGTCATGGTCGCCAGGGACATCGAACTCGCGCGCCTGACGGGTGCGCATCTGCACGTGGCCCATGTTTCGGCGGCTCGCTCGGTCGATCTCATTCACGAAGCGAAAGCCGCGGGAATCAAAGTGACAGCGGAAGTCACTCCGCACCATCTTCTGCTGACGGATGAGCAGATTCGCAACTACGACACGAACAAGAAGATGGCCCCACCACTGCGCACCGCACGAGATCGCGAGCGTCTGCGCGAGGGACTCGCCGATGGCACGATCGACTGCATCGCGACCGATCATGCACCACACGCCCATTACGAGAAGGACGTGGAGTTCAGTAACGCGGCTTTTGGCGTGGTCGGACTCGAGACGGCGCTGCCGGTGGCGTTGGAATTGGCACGGACCGACCACATGAGTCCGCTCGACGCGATCGACCGGCTTTCTACGCGGCCCGCGCGTGTACTGGGCCTGCGCGGAGGAACGCTCGAAGTGGGTTCGCCCGCCGACATCGCACTGGTCGATCCCGATCTCGTCTGGAAGTTGGAGCTGGGCTCGTTGCATTCGCGCTCGCGAAATTCGGCGTTCTTGCAGCGGGAGCTGCAGGGACGGGCATTGCGTACCTGGGTCGGGGGTCGGGGTGTCTGGGCGCTGGATATCGAGGGGAGGCTCGCTTGAGTTCGAACGGGAAAGCCTGGTTGGTTCTCGCCGATGGAAGCGCCTACGAGGGCGAGGCTTTCGGCGCGCCCGCCGAGGGGGTAGGCGAGGTCGTCTTCCACACGGGCATGAGCGGCTATCAAGAGATTCTCACCGACCCCTCCTATGCCGGACAGATCGTGTGCATGACGTATCCGGAAATCGGCAATGTGGGCTGTAATCCGGAGGACGAGGAGTCGCGGGGTCTCTTCTTGAGTGGTTTCGTCGTACGCGATCACGTCGACTTTCCCTCTTCCTGGCGCAGTCGCGAGTCTCTTCAAGACTATCTGGTGCGGCACGGAATTCCGGGAATCACGGGCATCGATACGCGCGCTGTCGTGCAGCGTCTGCGCACGCGCGGTGCGACAAACGGTGTCGTGGCGCACGGTGATGCCGACGTCGATGAATTGCGCAGACGGGCCGCCGCACTGCCCTCCATGGCCGGGCGAAATCTGGTCGACGAGGTTACCTGCAGCGAAGCATACGATTGGACCGAGGGAACCGACTGGACCTTCGAAGCGCCGGAGCCTCATGCAAAGCGACTCAAGGTGATCGCGTACGACTACGGCATCAAGCGCAATATCTTGCGCCAGATGGTCAATGCTGGTTTCGATGTTCGCGTCGTCCCGGCGAGCACACCGGCCCGTGAGGTTCTGGCTCAGGAGCCCGATGGAGTCTTTCTGTCCAACGGGCCGGGCGATCCCGATGCCGTCGAATACGCAGCGCCGATCGTGCGCGAAATCATCGGCAAACGACCAATATTTGGCATCTGCCTGGGACACCAGATCCTGGGCCTCGCGCTCGGAGGCCGGACGGTCAAGATGCGCTTCGGCCACCATGGCAGCAATCAACCCGCACAAGATGCAGACACCGGGCGAGTCTTGATCGCCTCCGAAAATCACGGATTTGCTCTCGAGGCCAGCTCTTTGCAGGCCGCAAATGGTGTGGAGATCACACATTTGAACCTGAACGATCAGACGGTCGAGGGGCTGCGCCACCGCGAACTACCGATCTTTTCGGTCCAGTACCACCCGGAGGCATCTCCTGGTCCCCACGATACTTCACATCTCTTTGGGCACTTCCGCACGCTGATCGAGTCGTCCCATGCCTAAGCGAGAAGACCTGAAGAAGATCTTGCTGATCGGCGCAGGGCCGATCGTGATCGGGCAGGCCTGCGAGTTCGACTACTCCGGCACGCAAGCCTGCAAGGCTCTGCGTGAAGAAGGCATTGAAGTGGTGCTGGTCAATTCGAATCCGGCCACCATCATGACGGACCCGGACTTCGCTACGCGCACCTACATCGAACCGCTCACCGGTGAGACCGTGGCGCAGATTATTCGCGAAGAACGGCCGGACGCGGTCCTTCCGACCCTCGGTGGGCAGACCGCGCTCAACGTGGCGATAGAACTGGCCGAAATGGGAATACTCGAAGAACTCGGCATCGAGCTGATCGGCGCGCAACTCGATTCCATCATGATGGCCGAAGACCGCTCGCGTTTCCGCACGGCGATGCAGGAGATCGGGTTGGAGGTGCCGCGTTCCTGTTATGTCAATTCGATCGATCAGGTCGAGCAGGTCCTCGATGAGATCGGCATCCCGGCGATCATTCGGCCTTCGTTCACGCTGGGCGGAGCAGGCGGCGCGATCGCCATGAATGAATCGGAGCTGCGCACGAAGCTGGAATGGGGTCTGAGGATTTCTCCACGGAGCGAGGTGCTCGTGGAGCAGTCGGTGATCGGCTGGAAGGAATTCGAACTCGAGGTGATGCGCGACGCTGCTGATAACGTCGTGATCATCTGCTCGATCGAGAATCTGGATCCCATGGGTATTCACACCGGCGATTCGATCACGGTGGCGCCCGCGCAAACGCTGACCGACAAGGAGTACCAGCGTCTGCGAGACGCTGCGATCAAGATCATTCGCAAGATTGGTGTCGATACCGGCGGTTCGAACATTCAGTTCGCGGTGTCTCCAGAGAATGGCAAGGTCGTCATCATCGAGATGAATCCGCGGGTCTCGCGTAGTTCGGCACTCGCGAGCAAGGCGACGGGTTTTCCAATCGCGAAGATCGCGGCGAAGCTGGCCATCGGTTACACACTCGATGAGATTCCGAACGACATTACGAAGGAAACTCCGGCGAGCTTCGAACCCACCATCGACTACGTGGTGACGAAGATCCCGCGCTTCGCTTTCGAGAAGTTTCCCCGAGCGGATTCGACTCTCGGCGTACAGATGAAGTCGGTGGGTGAAGCCATGTCGATTGGGAGGACCTTTCGGGAATCCCTGCAAAAAGGCATCCGCTCACTCGAAACGGATCGCTACGGGCTCGAGGAGACGGGGCGCTCGGATGAAGATCTCGACCGCGCTCTTCGCGTGGCTGAGCCCGAAAGACTCTGGATGCTCGGCGAGGCGTTTCGTCGCGGCCGCTCGATCGAGCAGGTGTCCGAGTTGACCAACATCGATCCCTGGTTTCTCAACCAGATCCGTGAAATCACGCTCGGCGAGATGCTCTTCGTGAGTAATGGCGATCTGCGCCAGGCCAAGCGCAATGGTTTTTCGGATCGCCGGCTTGCTGCACTTACGGGAGTGGCCGAACGGGAGGTTCGAGAACGTCGCTGGCGAGAGGGAATCGAGCCTGTGTACAAACGCGTCGATACCTGCGGCGCGGAGTTCGAAGCGGATACCCCGTACCTGTACTCGACCTACGAATCGGAGTGTGAGGCTCGACCGAGCGATCGCAAGAAGATCATGATCCTGGGGGGTGGTCCAAACCGGATCGGGCAGGGCATCGAGTTCGATTATTGCTGCGTTCAAGGAGTGATGGGGCTCGCCAAGGACGGATACGAGACCATCATGGTCAATTGCAATCCGGAAACGGTGTCGACCGATTACGATACCTCCGACCGTCTGTACTTCGAGCCGGTGACCTTCGAAGACGTGCTCTCGATCGTGCGCACCGAGAACCCCGATGGAGTGATCGTACAGTTCGGTGGCCAGACTCCGCTGAGACTGGCCGTCGCGCTGGCCGACGCGGGTGTGCGGATCATCGGTACTTCGCCCGATGCGATTGACCGGGCCGAGGATCGCGAACGTTTCGCCGAACTCTTGAACCGGCTCGGTATCAGACAGCCCGAGAACAGCACGGCCCGCAGTGTGGAGGCCGCCCGTCGGCTCGCTGAAGATATCGGCTATCCGGTACTCGTGCGGCCGTCGTATGTGCTCGGTGGTCGCGCAATGCAGATCGTGCACGATCAGCATGAACTCGAAGTCTATATGAGAGAAGCCGTATCGGTCAGTCCCGAGCACCCGGTACTCGTGGATCGATTTCTGGCAAATGCGATTGAAGTCGACGTCGACGCGATCTGCGACGGGGAGATCGCCGTGATCGCCGGTATCATGGAACACATCGAGGAGGCGGGAATCCACTCCGGCGACTCGGCGTGTTCGCTACCGCCCTATAGCCTGCCGCGCTACGTGCTCGAGGAAATTCGGCGGGCGACTCGTGCGCTGGCCCTGGAGCTGGGCGTATGCGGACTCATGAATATTCAGTTCGGTGTAGTCGGCACCGAAGTCTATGTCATCGAGGTGAACCCGCGCGCTTCGCGTACGGTGCCGTTCGTTTCGAAGGCGATCGGTGTTCCCCTGGCCCAACTCGCGGCGCGCGTCATGGCGGGCAAATCTTTGACCGAACTCGGTTTTACTTCCGAGATCGAACCGTCGCATGTTTCGGTCAAGGAGTCGGTCTTTCCTTTCGTGAAGTTTCCCGGTGTCGATACCCTGCTCGGTCCTGAAATGAAGAGCACGGGAGAGGTCATGGGGATTGATCGTGAATTTGGGCGAGCTTATGCCAAGGCACAACGCGCTGCGGGTAACGATCTGCCGGTGGGCGGTACGGTGCTCGTGTCGCTGCGCGCGGAAGACAAGGCTCCAGCGCTCGAAGCCCTGCGCACCCTGCAGGAAGAGGGTTTTCGTATCGTCGCGACCGGCGGTACGGCGCGCTTCATGAAAGAGTCCGGACTCGACGCCGAGCACGTCAACAAAGCTCAGCAGGGGTCGCCGCATACCGTCGACCTGCTCAGCGCTGGAGTCATCGACCTGGTCATTGCGACGACCAAGATCGGCGATTCCGCGGCCGTCGCTGATTCCGCTTCGATGCGTCGAGCGGCGTTGGAGCACGGCGTGCCGTATTTCACGACTGTGGCCGCAGCCCGAGCGGCGGCGGGTGCGATTCGCGCGCTGCGTGCGGGCGAGGTTCGCCCGCTTGCGCTTCAAGACGTGCACCCGGGGTAAGGCTCCCCTTGAAGAAATCAAACCCGCGGCTTGACCCCTTTCCGCCTGGATCCTCCGGCTCGGCCCCGGTATCATCGACGGACAGCTGATGTCTCAGTACTCGAGCGCCGTCCGAGGAATTCGCGCGCCACTCGAGTTCGTTCTTGGCGGCTCTGAGCGCGCAGAGCGAGTCCGCGAGTTGCAGCAGACCCTTCTGGCGGCGCTTTCGGCAGCCACTGAACTCTGGATTCCTCAGGAAGCGAAGCGGCGCTTCTCAGATGCGGCGCAGAAGATTGCCGAAAATGGAGTGGCGCCTTCGGTCCTCGAGCCGATTGCGAAGCGGCTTGGACCACTTCTCGATCCCGATTACGCGCGTCGGGCTCTTTCACAGGAAACCGTGAAGATCCCGGGGGTGGGTCCCAAGATCGCCCAGGCCCTCGCGCGCAAAGAGATCCATCGCATCGAGGATCTGCTCTTCTTCTTGCCGCGTTCTTATGAGGACCGGCGCGAGATCTCCAAGATCGAAGAATTGCAGGTTGGCCATAGCGCCTGTTTCGAGGGAACGGTCACGCGTTCAGGCGTCGTTCCACTGCGCAACGGCCGGAGTTTCTTGCAAGCCGTCGTGAGCGACGGAACTGCGGCGGTGCAACTCAAATGGTTTCGGGGCATCGCACACTTCCAGGACCGGCTCAAGCCCGGGGCTCGTGTGCTGGTCGCTGGAGATGTGAGGAGATACCGCTACGCAAAGGAATTGCACCATCCGGAACTGGAGTTCCTGAATCGCGATGCACCCCTGGGTAGCCTGCCGCGTATCGTGCCGACCTACTCACACGTCGAGGGCGTGCCGCCGCGAACCATGCGGCGTATCGTCGAGTCTACGACGAAATACGCAGCGGACCTGGTCGATGCCTGGCTACCGGAGACATCGGCTCGACGGCACGGACTGGCCGATCTGGGTGAGTCGTTGCGCGAGGTCCACCTGCCCAGTCCGCATCTCGATCCCGAACTCCTGAGAGAGCGGCGCACGCCCTATCACTTGCGTCTCGTCGCCGAAGAGCTTCTGCTTTTGCAGGTCGGCCTCGAACTGAGGCGAGCCCAGTTCTCGCGACGCGCGAGTCGACCTCTGGCGGTCGCCCACCCCGGCGTCCAAAAGGCCATCGACGCGCTTCCCTTCAAATTGACCTCCGATCAGGAACGGGTCTGGCGGGAAATCTCGAGCGATCTCTCTCGTGCGCAGCCAATGAACCGCATGCTGATCGGCGACGTTGGAACCGGAAAAACCGTACTCGCAATACTGGGGGCGGTTGCGGCGCATGCATCCGGAGGCGTGACCGCCGTGCTCGCTCCGACTGAAATCCTGGCCGAGCAACACTTCGAGACCTTCCGCAAACTCGCCCAACCCCTCGGGCTGAACATCGGGCTGCTGACCGGGAGTACCCCCGCTCCCCAACGCCGTTCCCTGCGCCGACTTCTGGCGCTGGGTGAGATCGCGATCGTGATTGGCACCCACGCTTTGCTGACCGAGTCCTTCGATCTGCCGAAGCTGGCATTCGTGGTCATCGACGAACAGCACCGTTTCGGAGTGGCGCAACGCCGTGCCCTTGGAGACAAGGGTGAAAATCCGCACGTACTCCTGATGTCGGCCACGCCGATTCCGAGGAGCCTCGCCCTTACCGTATTCGGGGATCTGGATCACTCGGTGCTCCGCGAGCGACCGCCGGGCCGATCCCCCGTGGAAACCCGCGTGATTCCGCCCGAGGCGGCTCGCCAGGCGCTCGACGCCCTGCGCGAGGCTCTCGCCCGCGACGAACAGGCCTATATCGTCTATCCGCTGGTCGAGGAGTCCGAGAAGCAGGATCTCAAAGACGCGAGCCGCGGTTACGAGCGCCTGGTCCGGGCTCTTCCGGGAGTTCGGGTCGGCCTGCTTCACGGTCGCCTGGACGGGCGAGAGCGGCTCCAGACCATGCAGGAATTTGCGGCGGGTCGAGTCCGGGTGCTGGTCTCGACGACCGTGATCGAGGTCGGTGTAGATGTGCACAACGCCACTCTGCTGATCGTCCAGCACGCCGAACGCTTCGGTCTCGCCCAACTGCACCAGTTGCGCGGCCGTGTGGGGCGAGGCCAATTGCCCGGACGCGCGATGCTGATCTCGGAGCCGCGAACCGAGGATGCCTCGCGCCGACTGGCCATCCTGGAGGCCAGCGAGAGCGGATTCGAGATCGCCGAAGAGGATCTGCGGATTCGCGGTGCCGGTGAATGGCTGGGCACTCGCCAGGCTGGCCACCTGCCCGAACTCCGACTGGCCGACCTGGTCCGGCACGGCGAGTTGCTGCCGGTGGCCCGCGCGGCGGCCCGGGATCTCCTGAGCAAGGATCCCGAGCTTCGCGGCAATCCGATTCTGCGCACCAGCGTCGAACAGCGCTGGGGCGGCCGTCTCGATTTCGGGGCAGTTGCGTGAGTTTTCAGGCGAGACTTCAGCCGGTCTGGGGCATCCGACCCTCGACGGATTGCACGCGCACGGAGCCTGCCATACTCTCGCCACAGTCCATGCCAGAAGCCGTCGTTCAAGAGGTCGGCCGAGGCGAGGGCCAGCGGCCTCCGCGGCTCCCCGTGCACTGCCGGGGCAACACCGAACGGAATCCAAGGGTCGAGTCGATGCGCCGCATGCTTCGAGCACGCGAGCTCAACTCGGTCTGCGAAGAGGCGCGCTGCCCGAACCTCGCCGAGTGTTTCGCACGCCGAACGGTCACGTTCATGCTGCTGGGAGACGTGTGCACTCGCGCCTGTCGCTTCTGCAATGTGCCGACCGGGCTCGGACGGGCCGTCGATTCCACAGAGCCGCAGAAGGTCGCAGAAGCGGTCGCGGAACTCGGTCTGCGCCATGTGGTGCTCACCAGCGTCAATCGCGACGACCTTCTCGATCAGGGAAGCGGCCAGTTCGTCGCCGTGCTCTCGCACCTGCACGAGCGCGCGCCCGGGGTCAGCGTCGAAGTTCTCACACCCGATTTTCGCGGTGAGACCGAGTGCATCGATCGCGTGATCGATGCGGCACCGGATGTGTACAACCACAACATCGAGACCGTGCCGCGCCTCTACGGCGAGGTGCGCATCGGCGCACGCTACGATCGCTCACTCGCGCTTCTCCGGCGGGTAAAGCAACGATCGTCCAGGCTGGCGAAGTCGGGCTTGATGCTCGGACTCGGGGAGACCCGGGACGAAGTCCTGGAGGTGATGGACGACTTGCGGGAGTGCGGGGTGGACTGTCTGACACTCGGCCAGTACCTGCGACCCACGTTGCGCCACAGGCCCGTCGATCGCTATCTGGACCCGTCGGAGTTCGAAGAGTTGAGAAAGAGCGGGGAAGAGCGCGGCTTCCTGCACGTGGCCAGCGGCCCGCTCGTCCGGAGTTCGTTCCGTGCCGGTGCTGCGCTGGATCGACTGCGCTCCGCGGGGGTTCAGGCATGAGCCGCTTCGAAAAAGTCGACCGACTGCCGCCGTACGTGCTCAGTATCGTCAATGAGTTGAAACTGAAAGCTCGACGAGCGGGCGACGATGTGATCGATCTGGGTTTCGGAAATCCCAACCATCCGACACCGCCGCATATCGTGGCGAAGCTGGCCGAGGCGGTTCAGGATCCCCGCAACCACCACTATTCGTCCTCTCGCGGATTGCCGAATCTGCGCCGCGCGATGTGCCGCTGGTACCAGCGCCGCTACCAGATCGATCTCGACGCCGACAGTCAGATGATCGCGACCATCGGAGCGAAGGAGGGTCTGTCGCATTTCGTGATGGCGAGCATCGGCAGGGGCGACACCGTCTTGTGCCCGGATCCCAGCTATCCGATCCACAGTTTCTCGGTCGTGATCGCCGGGGGCGATCTGATCCGTGTTCCAATTCAGCCGTTAGACGGACTGCTCGCGCGGCTCGAAAAGGCCGTGGCACTCGCCTGGCCCCAGCCAAAGATGTTGATCGCATCGTTCCCGCACAACCCGACCACGATTTCCGTCGACCTCGCGTTCATGACCGAACTCGTCGACTTCTGTCGTCGCCACGAGATGATGTTGGTGCACGATCTCGCCTACGCGGAAATCTGCTATGACGGCTACGTTCCGCCGAGCGTGTTGCAGGTGCCCGGCGCGACCGATCTCGCGATCGAATTTACCTCACTTTCGAAATCGCACGCCATGGCCGGATGGCGGGTCGGCTTTGCGGCCGGTAACTCCGAGATGATCCGCGTACTGACCCGGGTGAAGAGCTATCTGGACTACGGTGTCTTCCAGCCGATCCAGATCGCGACCATCATCGCGCTGGACGGCCCTCAAGAGTGCGTGGCAGAGATCGTCAGCGACTACCGCTCGCGTCGCGATGCCTTGATCGAAGGCCTGGAGCAGGCCGACTGGAAGGTCGAGAAGCCCCAGGGAACGATGTTCGTCTGGGCTCGGTTGCCCGAGGCTTTCGAGAAGCAGGGCTCGCTCGAGTTCTCGAAACTGCTACTCGAGCAGGCTCAGGTAGCCGTGTCCCCGGGGATCGGATTTGGTCCTTCGGGCGAAGGCTATGTGCGCTTCGCCTTGGTCGAAAATACTCATCGCATCCGCCAAGCGGCGCGAAATATCCGAAAGCTGGTGCGAAATGCCTGAAACCGTGCGGGTTGGCATCGTCGGAATGGGAACGATCGGCACCGGAGTCGTCCGGATCTTCCAGGAACACGCCGAAGACCTGCGCGATCGTCTCGGCTTTGATTTGCGTCTTTCGCGCATCGCCGACATCGATCTCGAAACCGACCGCGGTGTCTCGCTGTCCGAATACGAACTGAGTACGGACTGGCGGGATCTCGCCAACGATCCCGAGATCGACCTGATCGTGGAGTTGATCGGCGGAACGAAGATCGCGAAGGACGTAGTGGCCGGCGCGCTACAGGCTGGGAAATCCATCGTGACGGCGAACAAGGCGCTCCTCGCTCATCACGGCGAAGAACTCTACGCGCTGGCGGCGGAAAACTCTGTGGACCTGGCGTTCGAGGCCGCTGTGGGCGGGACGATTCCGGTGCTGCGAGCCTTGCGCGAAGGCCTGAACGCCGATCGCATCGAAACTCTGCACGGTATCGTCAATGGCACCTGCAACTACATTCTTTCGGAAATGGAGGAGGGCGGCGAGCCGTACGCGGCGTGTCTCAAGCGCGCCCAGGATCTGGGCTTTGCCGAAGCGGATCCCACCTTCGATGTCGATGGTACCGATTCCGCCCACAAGCTCGCGATCCTGATCGGGCTCGCCTTCGGGCTGCGGACACATCCCGACGATATCGCCACTGAAGGCATCGAGTGCATCGGCCCGGTCGATATCGAGTACGCGCGGCGCTTCGGTCTGCGCATCAAGTTGCTCGCAGTGGCCAAGCGGGGTCCTCGAGGTGTCGAAGCTCACGTCCACCCAACGATGATTTCTGCTTCGAGTGTGCTCGCCGGAGTGAGTGGCTCGATGAATGCGGTCGAGGTCCGCGGAGTCATGTCGGGTCCAACGATGTACTACGGCGCGGGTGCCGGTTCTCTGCCCACCGCCAGCGCCGTCGTCGCCGACTTGATGGAACTCGCACGAGCGCGGGTATCCGGGGCGACCGGTCGAGTTCCCCCGCTCGGACGCCCCAGGTTGCGCTCGGAGCGACTCTTGCCGGCCGAAGACCAAACGGGTGAGTTCTACCTGCGCTTCAACGTAGTGGACTCTCCAGGCGTTCTGGCGGGCATCACCGGTGCGTTAGGTGATCTGGGTATCAGCATCGCTTCTGTGCTCCAGGAGGAGCGTCACGAGTCGGCCGCCGTTCCCGTCGTGATCACGACCCACACCTCGCGTCAGGCCGATCTGGACGCGGCACTGAGCGAGATCGCCAGCATGCGCGAGGTCACCGAAGCCGCGCACGTGCTGCGGATTGAGCGGGAGATCTGAAGCCATGGCCGTACCTCGTTCCGATCAGCTCGATTCCTGGTTTGAGTGTCATCGCGGTTGCAGCGGGCGCTACCCGCTGACGGATGTGATCTATCAGTGCCCGAGCTGCGAGGGTCTGCTGACCGTCCAGCACGACTTCGAGAAGCTCAAGCGAGGTTCGGCGCAGGAGTGGAAACAACTCTTTACCGCTCGCGGACACACGACTGAATGGCCTTACGGAAGCGGGGTCTGGGGCAAGCGCGAACTGGTTTGCCCCGTCGTGGACGAAGAAAACGTCGTATCGATGTTCGAGGGACATACGAACTTGTTCTGGGCGAAACGCCTGGGGCAGCAGCTTCAGCTCGAAGACCTCTGGCTGAAGCTGTGCGGTAATACCCACACGGGAAGTTTCAAGGACCTCGGCATGACGGTCCTTGTTTCCGTCGTCAACCAGATGATACAGAGTGGAAAACCGGTCCGTGCAGTTGCTTGCGCGTCTACCGGTGACACTTCGGCCGCGCTCGCCGCTTACGCTGCGTACGCCGGTATTCCCGCAATCGTCCTTTTGCCCAAAGACAAGGTCTCGGTCGCGCAACTCGTTCAGCCCGTTGCCAATGGCGCGATCACGCTCTCGCTCGAAACTGATTTCGATGGCTGCATGAAGATCGTGCGCAAGATCGCAGAGAGCGACGGCATCTACCTGGCGAACTCGATGAACTCTCTGCGCATCGAAGGCCAGAAGACGGTAGGGATGGAGATCCTCCAGCAGTTCGACTGGGAGGTGCCGGACTGGATCATCATTCCCGGCGGCAACCTGGGCAATGTTTCGGCACTCGGAAAGGGCCTGCTCGACTTTCTGGAACTCGGCATCATCGACAAGCTGCCGCGCATCGTCTGCGCTCAGGCCGAGGCGGCCGACCCGCTGTATCACAGCTACATCAATCACTTCGAAAAATTCGAACCGGTGCAGGCCCGACCCACACTGGCCAGTGCCATCCAGATCGGCGACCCCGTGTCGTACGAGCGTGCCATCGCGGTGCTCAAGCGCTTCGATGGGATCGTCGAGCACGCGACGGAGCAGGAACTGGTAGATGCGTCCGCCGAGGCGGATCGAACGGGCCTGTTCAATTGCCCGCACACCGGGGTGGCGCTCGCCGCCTTGAAGAAGCTGCTGGCTCGTGGGGAAATCCGGCGCGACCAGCGGGTCGTGATCATCTCGACCGCCCACGGATTGAAGTTCACTGACTTCAAAGTCCGGTATCACACGAAGGCACTGCCGGGTATCGAGTCGGAGCTGGCCAATGAGCCAATCGTGCTTCCGGCCAGCTACGACAGTGTGCGGGACGAAATCAACCGACAGATCGACGAGCGATCCTGAACAAGATAGAGGGGAGACCTGAGGTGAGTATCGATCGAAACCTTGCGCTTGAATTGGTGCGCGCGACAGAAGCGGCCGCGCTGGCCTGTACGGGGCTGATGGGACGCGGAGACGAAATGGCGGCCGATCAGGCTGCAGTCGATGCCATGCGTGTAGCGCTCAATCGCATCGAAATGGACGGGACGGTAGTGATCGGGGAGGGCGAGCGGGACGAAGCGCCCATGCTCTACATCGGCGAGAAGGTCGGGACCGGCAACGGGCCGAAGGTGGAAATTGCCCTCGATCCACTTGAAGGCACGACCATTTGTGCGACCGGTGGACCGAATGCGCTCTCGGTAATTGCCGCCGCCGATGAAGGCGGCTTCCTGCATGCCCCCGACACGTATATGGACAAGATCGCCGTAGGGCC
>JAAELY010000136.1 GCA_024226335.1 bacterium | reverse complement strand
TGTCCACCGAAAAATCGCCGGCCAGAGCGCTCAGGCGGCGAAAAACCCGTTTGCACATTTGTGCACGGAGAGTTTTCAACTGGAAATCGGGCGTGCACAAACGTGTCGAGACGTCTGCCGAAGCACAATCCGGCGTGCACGAACGTGCACGCCCTCGGGACGCTCGGCAATCCTCCGTGCACATCTGTGGACGCACTTGCGCCAACCGGACCACGGCCATGCACGGACGTGTACGCCCCCGGGACGGTCGTCCATCCTTCGTGCACGAACGTGCACGGATCGGAGACGGTCGTCCATCCGGCTGGCACGAACGTGCACGGCTATCGGACAGTTGTCCGATGCAGGATGGCGTCCGGGTGAGCGCGATCCGAGAAGGCGACGCGGGTCATTCTCTACTCATCGGTCTGAGCCAGGAAACCGGTTGCCTCTTTGAGCAGTTTGGCGAGTTCCTCAACCTCCCGCTGAAGGCGCCTGGTCTCCGGAGGTTCGAACAACCGGCCCTCCGTTGAAGGATAACGGTACCGAGTGGCGGCTGGGGAGAACTTGTTGAGCGGCAGGATCTTCTCGATCCAGGGATGTTCCGCGGGAAGGGCTTGAGCCATCTGCGCCAGGTTATGCCCTGTCCCGTACTTCACGCCCGCGTCGGTCAGAATCGCTCGCGCGATCTTTTCGGCACACTGCTGAGTGAGATAGGCAGCCTGGCGAGGGTACGACCGGGCAAGTTTCCTGGCCGCCTGAAGCTCTTCTTCAGCCAGTCGCAGAAAGGCGTCGATCCTTTTACGCTGGACGCTCATAAACTCTGCGGGCGGCGCCCCAAGTGTCCTGCCAGGAATTGGAGGAGTCCGCCAGTACCTCCTGGAAATCGGACCAGCGGCAAGGGATGACGTCGCAGCCGATGGGCAGATCCAGCA
>JAAELY010000135.1 GCA_024226335.1 bacterium | reverse complement strand
GTCGAGCCGAAGCTCGGGACCCTCATCTGCTCGGCTGCCCCGGGGCTCATTTCGGGGTCGTTGTTCCCACGTCCTCTTCCAGAACGATTGTCAGAAACTCACCAGGCCGGATGAGGCCCTGCGCTTCGCGCGCGCCGCCGTCGTGCTCGATGTGCAGCGCATAAGGCACGGCTGCGTCTCCAGCGTCGCACCGCCGGGGAAAATCAATGCCTACGCGGTACCGCCCCGGCTGCACGCCGGGAAAAAGCACTCGCTCGATGGCCGGGGGCGTCTCTCCACAGCGCACGTCCCGCGCCAGGGTTCCTCCGAGTCGGGTCGGGCTGTTGGCGAAGTAGACGGTCTCCTGATCCGGAGCGGTGACGAAAAGGTCGAGATCGGCCTGTGGTCCGAAGGCGAGGCGCACGAGCAGTCCACCCGAGGGGCGGCGACTGTTTCCCGCTTCGAGGGCCTCTACCAGGGCGTGTATCTCGTCGCCATGCTCCGATAGAAACTCCTTTGCTTCTTCGGGCAGGGTCCGGCAGCTCAGGAACAAGAACAGGCTCAGCGCAGTGCAGGCCATCATGCTGTTACTCTTCATATTCAACACTCGATCCCAGAAGAGGGTGCCATGCAGATCGTACTCCGGACCGCAATTGTCGCTTTCATGCTAGCTGTCTCCCCTGCTCCAGGTCAGGCCGCCGAGTTCGAAGGTCGGGTCCGGGATGCGAGCGGGGCCGGCGTGCTGGGCGCAAAAGTGACGTTCAGCCACGGCGATCCAGTTCATACGATCACGGTGTTCAGCGGTGACGACGGGCGCTTTCACACGCCCGAGATCGCGGGCGACGGACCCTGGCGGGTCAGGGTGCGGCGCATTGGCTGGGCGGATCTGGAGCAAAGCGTTACCGCGTCGAGCCGCGAACTCGCGCTGGAGATCGCCCGCCACGGCGATCCGGTCGCTGTCGCCGGCCAGCTTCCGTCCAACATCTGGTACGGCCGTCTGCTCGCCAGCATCGAAGACGAGTCGCAGCGCGAGGAATTCGTACGCCAATGCACCTACTGCCATCAGCAGGGCAGCTGGGCCACGCGCATTTTGCGACCTGAAGAACAGTGGCAGAAGATCCTGGCGTTGATGGGTCGCATGGGTGCAGGTCTCTCTCCGGAACTCCGCTCGCGGGTGCCGGAACTGATGACCGCCGCTTACGATCCGGTGACGGCGGTTCCCGCACTGACTGCACGCATGAATGAACCCGACTTCGCGCCTCCGCCGGAACCGCTAGTTCGCCAGGCGCTGATCGAGGAATGGCAAGTCGGTCACCAGGCGTCGATGCAGCACGATATCGTGGTGCACCCCGATGGTCGCGTCTATTCGGTAGACATGACCCAGGACAAGCTCTACCGACTGGATCCGAGCGTTCCCGGGGGAGAGGTCGCTTCGTTCGATCTACCCGAGACCGATCTACCGCTGGGCGGTGTCTTCGGATCGCGCAATGCTCCGACCACACCCAATATGAACGCGCACGTGGGTCCGCACTCGATTCAGGTCGCGCCCGATGGCTCGCTCTGGGTGACGCTCGCGCTGGGCAATATGCTGGGGCGTTTCGATCCGACGAACGAGACCTGGGCCCTGCATGAGGTGGACGCTGGCTTCTATCCGCACACATTGCGTTTCGATCAAAAGGGACGCATCTGGTACTCGCTGGCGGCATCGAATCACCTGGGCATGTTCGACCCTGCCACGAATGAGCAGAAGCACATCCGACTTCCCTCACCCACCTGGGGCCAGGAATTCGTCATGCGCCTGCTGCCGGTCTTCCTCTGGTTGAACCGCAACTTCGATCTCGGCGATTCCACGGCGGGCGAGGGCATGACGGCTCCGGTCCCGTACGGGGTCGACGTGGCTCCCGACGGCACGGTCTGGTTCAGCCAGCTCAATGCCCATCGCATAGGTCGGGTCGATCCTGAGACGCTCGAACTCGAGATGATCGATACGCCCTTCACAGGCCCGCGCCGCATGCGCTTCGACTCCGGGGGCAATCTCTGGATCCCGGGATTCTCTGCCGGGTTGCTCTCTCGCTTCTCCCCGGAAACCGGCAAGTTTGATTCCTGGACGATTCCGATCGAGCCCATTGGAACGGAAACGCCTTACGCGTTGCACGTGAATCGCGAGACCGACGAAGTGTGGATCTGCGGAACCAATAGCGACACATTGATTCGCTTCGATCCGAAGACGGAGGCGTTCAGCGTGTATCCGCTCCCCACGCAGGTCACCTACACGCGCGAGATCGACTTCGACGAGCGCGGCCGCATCTGGACCTCGAATTCCAATATGCCTACCTGGCAGATCGAAGGCGGGTTCCCGCGTTTGATCCGACTGGACCCGACCGGGAATGCGGCTGTCCCCGATGTGGCCAGCGGTGGGAGTGCCACTGGACCTGCGAACTGATCTGATCGCGACGACGGTCCGATCGAGATGCAGAACACGGAAAGGCGAATCTGGCTGCTGCGGCTCGTCGTTCCCGGAAGATGGGGGAGATGGCTGACCAGCATCATCATCTTCTGCGTCCTGCTGGGTCTGTTCAGCGCAGCGGACGCGCTATCTGAAGACACGCCTTTTCTGCAGACAGGAGCGGGTACGGTGCTGTTCTTCTGCACCATCCTCGCCTACATCGTACCCGTCTTTCACTTCATCACCGAGCGTTCGGTACAAGCCTTGAAATCGCTCGCACCTTCCCTCGACGTCGGCTCCGAGTCACTGGCGCTCTGGGAGCGCGGCATCCTACACAAAACAGTGCAGAAAACGCGCATTGTGGCCGTGATTTCGATATCGCTGGGGTTCGTACACGTGTGGTCGATGATCGACTCTGGCGACGAACTGCGGGCGCTTGTTGGCCATCCAACGGGCTTGTTGCTCAACAGCAGTACGATCCTTCTCTGGATCGTGATGTCGTTCGTGATTTCGGCGCTGATCGACAATGCCAGACTTTTCAACCGCTGCGCGGGTCTCCTCAGAGTCGATCTGTTGAATACCCGGGCTCTGACGCCCTTTGCGGCAGTAGCGGTCAGTTCGACGCTGGCCATCATCGGTACGCTCGCTGCATTTCCCCTCATGAATCTGGATGGGACGGTCGATCGGCTGGCCTTGATTCCCGGCTTTGCGGCCATTTCGGTGCCCATGGTGGCTCTGTTCATCCTGCCGATCTGGCCGGTGCATCGCAGGTTGGCGCAGGAGAAGCGCCGGGAACTCGATCGCCTGGACTCCGAGATCGCTGCGGCTTCCCAAGGGGAGAAGAGGACGGACGACGAATCCAGACCGGATCTGGAGTTGCTCGTTCCTCTGCTCGCCTTCCGCCGCGAGATCATCCAGGTTTCGGAATGGCCTTTTGACCTCAGCATGGTCACCCGATTGCTCTTCTACCTGATCATTCCGCCTCTCACCTGGGTCGGTGCGGCACTGATCGAGAATCTGGTCGAAGCGGCCCTCTAACGCCCGGTATTCCCGGCAAGTCACGACAAGCCGGATTTCTTCCCTATCTTCTCGCGCCTGAGCCCGATCCAAGTGTCCGGGCCCCGTGCGCTGGTCGGCATCTCTCGCCTGACCGTGCCTCGTCCCACAACCCTCGATGAAGAAGGCCATGACTGAATCCAGCTCGAAGATCATCTACACGTTCACCGACGAAGCACCGGCCCTGGCCACGTATTCGTTCCTGCCCATCATCCAGGCTTTTGCCGGTGCTTGCGGCGTGGCGATCGAGACTCGCGATATCTCGCTGGCCGGCAGGATCATCGCCAGCTTCCCAGAGCACCTGGCTGAAGACCAGCGCATCGGCGACGCGCTGACGGAGCTCGGCGCGCTCGCGCAGACTCCGGGCGCGAACATCATCAAACTGCCGAACATCAGCGCCTCGATACCTCAGCTGAAAGCCGCGATCGAGGAACTCCAGGCGAAGGGCTACGCCCTTCCTGACTATCCGGACGATCCGCAGAGTGCTGAAGACGAGGCCATTCGCGCCCGCTACGACAAGATCAAGGGCAGTGCCGTGAATCCGGTCCTGCGCGAAGGCAACTCGGATCGACGTGCGCCGGCCGCGGTCAAGCAGTACGCGCGAAAACACCCGCACCCGATGGGCGTTTGGTCACCGGACTCGCGCTCGCACGTGGCTCATATGGAGACGGGTGATTTCTGTGCGAACGAGCAATCGGTCAACATCTCGGAGGCGGGGACCCTTCGGGTCGAACTGGTCGATCGGGCCGATGAGGTCACGGTTCTCATCGATTCTCTACCCGTGCTCGCGGACGAGATTGTGGACGCGACCTTCATGAGCAAGCGGGCGCTCCTGGCTTTTCTTCAAGCCGAACTCGAAGATGCCCAGAAGCAGGGCGTGCTGTTCTCGTTGCATCTGAAGGCGACGATGATGAAGGTCTCGGATCCGATTCTCTTCGGACATGCAGTCAGGGTCTTTTTTGCCGACGTTTTCGAGAAGCACGGAGTTCTGCTCGAAGAGTTGGGCGCGAATCCGAACAACGGGCTCGGAAACATCATGACTGCGATCCAGGCGGCGCCAGAAGTGACGCGTGCAGAGATCGAAGCGGAGATCCAGGCGATCTACGAGCGCAGGGCCGGGCTGGCGATGGTCGACTCCGATCGGGGTATCACGAATCTGCACGTGCCAAGCGATGTGATCGTCGATGCTTCGATGCCCGCGATGATTCGCGCGTCGGGCCAGATGTGGAATGCCGAGGGCGAACTCCAGGACACGAAGGCCGTGATCCCGGACAGTAGTTATGCCGGTATCTACCAGGTCGCAATCGATTCCTGTCGCGAGCACGGGGCGTTCGATCCGACCACGATGGGCTCTGTGCCCAATGTGGGGCTGATGGCGCAGAAGGCCGAGGAGTACGGCTCCCACGACAAGACCTTCGAGATTCCGAACGACGGCGTCGTGCGAGTCATCGACGCTGCGGGCGCCGTTCTCATGCAGCAGGAGGTCGAGGCCGGCGACATCTGGCGCATGTGCCAGGTAAAGGATCTGCCGGTTCGAGACTGGGTGAAGCTGGCCGTGAGCCGCGCTCGGGCGACGGGAGTACCGGCGGTCTTTTGGCTCGACGAGGCACGTGCGCACGACGCGCAGCTGATCGCCAAGGTGAAACTCTATCTGCAGGACCACGATACGGAAGGACTACAGGTCGAGATCATGGCTCCGGAACAGGCGATGCGCTTTTCGTTGGAACGCATCCGTGCGGGCGAGGACACGATTTCGGTCACGGGCAATGTGCTCCGCGACTACCTGACCGACCTGTTTCCGATCCTGGAACTCGGCACCAGTGCGAAGATGCTCTCGATTGTTCCTTTGATGAACGGTGGGGGACTGTTCGAAACCGGTGCCGGTGGCTCTGCCCCGAAACACGTCCAGCAGTTCGAGAAGGAGAATCATCTGCGCTGGGATTCTCTCGGCGAGTTCCTCGCCCTGGCCGTTTCTCTCGAACACCTGGCGGACGCCACCAGCAATCCGGGCGCGCGCATCATGGGTGAGGCCCTCGACAAGGCCACGGGCAAGCTGCTCGAGGAAGCCAGGTCTCCGTCCCGCAAGGTCATGGAACTCGACAATCGGGGCAGCCAGTACTACCTGGCCCTTTTCTGGGCACAGGCTCTGGCTGAGCAGGGCGACGATTCCGCCCTAGCGGCTCGCTTTGCCCCTCTCGCCGAGGAACTGGCCGAGAACGAAGGGTTGATCGTCGGCGAACTCAATGAGGTCCAGGGTCCTCCCATGGACATCGGGGGGTACTACTCGCCCGACCCCGAACTCGCCTCCCGCGCCATGCGGCCCAGCCCCACACTGAACTCCGCACTGACCGAGATGGCCTGAACCCGTCCCTGCTTGGGGGCTTCGTTTTCTCGTTTATCGACGGTCACCGACGGAGGTTGCAGCGCTGCAAGATGGTGTTATGCGAGGTCTCCGGGTTCCTTCTGGCGTCCTCGCATCCGAGCGCCCAGGGAAGTTGCCAATAGGCTCAGAGCAAACGGGATTCCGTCGGCGATGTACCGCCCGGCCAGTCTCTGCGGCTCTTGAGCTAGACGGTGAAGCCACTCGAGGCCAGCCACTTGCATCCATCTCGGTGCGCGACGCACATCACCACACAAGAAGCTGAAACCAATGCCGACTCCCATCCACCATGCATTGGGAAGCACTTCGCGCAAGCGTTCGATCAGGTGTTCCTGTTTCGGCGATCCCAAAGCCACGTAGACGATGTCGGGCTGGGCCTCGACCAGAAGATCGATGATGTGCTGTACCTGGTCAGGGTTGTTTTCAAAACCGAAATCGGGGCAGTGGCTACCTGCGATCTTCAGTGAAGAATGACGCCGCTTGAGAACTTCGCCCGCCATCTCGGCAGTTCCCGGAACGCCTCCCAGCATGTAGAGCGATCGACCCCAGATTGCTGCCTCCTGACTCAACGACGAGATCAGACTCGAACCGGCCACCCGTTCGGGGAGCGGCGTGCCCTGGATTCGGCTGGCCCAGACCAGCGGCATTCCGTCGGCGACGACCAGGGTTGCCTCTTCGCAGAACCGTCGATAGACGGGATCGACCAGCGCCCGACGCAGGTGATCGAGATTCGCCGTGATGACCCACCCGCCCAGGCCGCGGTCCAGGCCATCGCCGATGCACCGGATACAGTGTTCCTCGGTGATGCTGTGAAAGCTCACACCCCTCAGACGGGCGGTTGGTAGGGAATCCAGCATCAAGAGGTCATCCGTGTTCACGACGGTCTTTTCTGCACCAGATTGCTGATCGATGCAGAAATGCGGTCGTTTCCATGAGGATCATGGAGTTCTATTCGCCTCGAAACAGACGAAACTGTTTGCCAAAAACGCGACGAATGAGTCTCCACCGGGACCAAAGGTACCAGGGAGCGCCGGTCTTCGCAGCCTCTCTGGTGCCTTGTACAAGCCGTACGGCTCCATGGTGTTCCCGAAATGACGATCTGCGCACGGTCAGATGAATCGTGTCTTGAGCCGCAAGAAATCGGATTCGTAGTAGCGAAAGCTGAGTTCGGAAACTGCGTAGCTTCCATTCGCACAGAGCGCGATGCCCGGTGTGGTCAGAGTGAATTGTGCCAGGGCCGCGACTGCGACGTGTTTAATTCGAGGCGGAACAGGTACATTCCGCAGCTGACTGCACCCACTCTTTGAAAGGGCGGGGAAGTCAGCAGGGGGCTCATGGCGTGGTCGTCGCGGGCGACACAGGAAGCGACGAACGCAACCATCATGAGGTGAATTCCCAGACGGGGCCAACCGCCGAGTTTCATCGGCAGAAACTGATACAACGCTACGATTGCCATCAAGCATACGACGGGTGCGAGATGTGTCCCGAGAACTCGGTCGATCAGCTGAAAGCCACCGCGTGAGTGCAGGACACGAGTGAGCAGAACGCCCAGTAGGATCGGCGTAAACGTCTTTTTTCTAAGCATCGACGGTTCCCGGGGGCCGAAGCTGAACTACACCTCGAGGGGTCCATCGAGTCAGTGCAACGCGATCGCCTGTCCCAGGATGATCAGAATCAGCAACAGCGGTACAGCGAACCTCCGGGAAAGTGTTCAATCGGCGGCCAGGACAGATAGAACTGCTCTTCCGCCGCGAGCGACCAGGCAACTGCCAACAGAGATCTGGGTTCCACCCAGTTCAATGTGTACGAGAGCAGAAAGGGGAGGTTGCGCCACAATCCAGTCGCGGTTCTTCCATCTGGAGCTAGGACAGGGAGTGCGAGACATAGACAGAATGTGATCCCGTAATAGAGCGGGAAGATCCTCAGTGTGCGGCGGGTGTAGAAATGAACCGCCCCGGTTTCTCCGGAGACTCGTTTAGTTGAGTCCAGCCACCGTGGCCAGACTTTCTTGCTTCTCATAGTAAACCTTGAGGTTGCCCCGGTTTCGTAGACACGACAGATCGCACGAAAGTGCGGTAGGAGTGTCTGAT
>JAAELY010000134.1 GCA_024226335.1 bacterium | reverse complement strand
GAATCAACAGGAGAAGAGTGGCGGACAGGTTGCACGATTCGAGTCCTCCGCGTAAGTCTAGTCAACCAAGGAGGTTGACATGAAGAAATGGGCCCACCAGGACTCGAACCTGGGACCAGCGGATTATGAGTCCGCCGCTCTAACCAACTGAGCTATGGGCCCGCCCAAAAACCCATTCTAGCCCTCAAGCCTGACCTCCAGATGCTCACTCCGGCAAAACCGCCCCAACAGCTCCTCCCGCATCCGCTCCAGCAACCCCAGCACAGCTTCACCCTCCGCGGCCGGAGACTCGCTCAACATCTGGTTGGAGATCGCCGTGGCCAGCCACACCGGCCGATCCTTCCCGCGCATCAGCGCAAGCTGGTAGAAGTGCATGTACAGGGTCCGGATCTCGGGGTCGTCGACGTGGCCCGAGACGTCCATCGCAACCGATCCGAACTCCAGCTCCAGCCGCAGCTTGCCGTCCGGCGCGACGACGAGGCCCCGCTCGGAAAGCGCCGCCGCGATCGACTCGACCTGGGCCTGCACCAGGGCCGACGGCGCGGGCCCCGGCGCACCCTCCATCGGCGCGGCGCCCTGCGTCTCGGTGGTCTTGCCAGCGCTGGTGTTACTGGAACGAAAGGCCGCCAGCTCGTCGCTCTTCATCTTCGTCACGTGGACGATGCGGATGCTCTTCAGCGCCTGCGGGCGACAGCGGCGCTGCGAGATGACGTCGGAGTGGATCTGCAGCGCCGGCGGCGGCGGGTTCTCGAGATCATCGGGGCCGAAGTGCACGCCGTGCGTGATCGTGTGCGTGCAGCCGAGGAGACTCGTCGCGCACAGGACGACGACGACTAGCGAGACCCGGAGAGCGATCGACCGCAGCATGGCTTCATTCTAGACGGTCGACTGACCCTCGAGAATCGGCTCTGTTTGATTCAGCATTACGATGGATCGGGTGGGTCCACGATCTCGAGCTGCGCGACACCCTCCACGACCCCGCCTCCGGGGTCCGCATACCGGACGACGATCTCGGCGCTCCCACGAAACGCGGCGTCGCCCGCGGAGAACATCGCGGAAGACTCCCCGTTGTTGTCGCTGGGCCTCACATCACGGAAGACACCGATTGGCGAACCGAGGTCATCTCGCGCCGAGTACTCCAGGATCAGTCCGGCGGAAGGGCTGCCTTGACCCGGCTCACGCGAGAGACGTGCGGTCACCTTGGTACTCGAATCGAATCCTGCTACAAGCTGGAACGCTCCTGGGTCGACGGCGATCGTCGACGGTGTGGCCACGCTGAAAGCGATCGTCAACTCGGCCGTACCATCACCCAGACTCGCCGCGAGCAGCGCATCGCCGACCGTCGTCGAGCTCCTCAATTGAGCAGCCCCCGCCCCCCCGTCATTCAACTCCACGGTAATGGACTTGCCACTCGCTCCGGGCGCCAGCAGCGTACCGTCCGTGGTGGTGACGGTCACTTTGTCGCTCGCCTGGACGGGACCCTCCACCTGAATCTCGAGATCCACGATCGAGACTCCGTCGGCCGGAATGGTATCCGTCTCGGAGGAGGCCGTTACGACTCGCGTGGGCTGATCGAATACGTCGTCTCCTTCGGTGCACGCGCAAAGGAACACGACAGACGCCAACACAACCAAGAACAGCGCTCTCATGACGTGCCTTCGACGATCTCGAACATTGCAACAGAACTGTCAAGGGGACTGCGGTCGCCGGCGTCGCGAATCACAGCGTGGACCTCGATGATGCCCGCGACCGCCCCCGGTCCGACCTTCTCGATACGAAATCGCTCACGAACACGGTCACCCGCCGTGGTGATCCGAACGGGACCGACCTCCCACGCCCCCGCCGGGACGCCGTCTATGTCGGCGGCGACGCGACAGTAGACCTCCTCCGAGCACACGATCTCGTACTCGATGACAACGTCCATCGGGCCGCCAAAGGCCTTCAGGGTCATGTTCGCGCTGACGTCCGCCGGTAACCGGCCTCGGTTCGGGTAACAACGCAGTGAGTTCACAACCTGTACGTAGGGCATGTTTCAGTTCCCGAATGTGCTGCCGATCTTGCCGAGCAGCCCCTTGATGTTCCAGTCGAAGGACACTGCAAAGAACGCATCGGCCGTGATATCCAGACTCGTGTCGAACGGATCCGTGCGCTCTTTGAACCACAGGGTTCCGATGGATAGGCGCGTATAGTCGTTGATGCGAAGTCCGGCACCGAGGACGACCGAGCTGCTTCCGAAGAGATCGTCGCGAACGACTTTGTCGGAGCTGTTCTTTTCTTCCAGAGAATTGACGGTGATCCCCACCTGAAACGAAAAGCGTCGCAGGAATCCTCCCTTCTCCTTCAGGGGTACTTGTCGGTTCACGGGCCGGCAGTAGAAGTTCGTTCCGACGTAGGGGAGAATCTCCTCGATTTCGTGCGCGTACACGAATCCCAGATCCACGCTGATATGGCTTCTTGCGCGGGTGTAGAGATTGCCCTGTGTCGACCCCTGAATGCCCACGTAGGATCGCGTTTCGGTGGATACCAGCTGGGCCGTCTCACCGATGATCGTCTCGCGTCTCTCGAGCACGCCGCGCAGTTGCCGCATTGCGTGGAACGTCTCCGAGAGCCTCTCGGTTGCCTCCAGAGCCTGTCGACGTAGTGTGAGTTGCTGGTTCGATGCGATCGTCAGTGAAGCCTTGGGTAGGGGAGCGAGCTCGACCTGCCGCAGAAACTGGGCGAACTCGTCCATCACCGCCACGTTGATCCGAAGGTTGGCCAACCTCGCATCCAGGTCGACGGGTTTCCACAGGTCCGGAATCGCAATCGCCGGGTCCACCGCCTGCGCGTCGGGGACGATCCGTTTGTCCCCATCGGCTACCGCGAAGGGATCGGACAGACTCACCATGGTCTGCAGCAGAGCCTCGTTCTTGCTGCCCAGCAGCTTGGTGGCCGCCAGCTTCGTTGCGTCGTCCTGGGACGTCTGGGCAGCGAACAGCTCGCCGGCCAGCGTCGCAAGATCCAGATTCTCAACGAGCGTCTTGACCGAGTGCGCTGCCCGTTTCTGCGAGTTCTTGGAATGCTGCTGACGAACTCTGCGTTGGGGGTGAGTCTCCAGCAAAGCCACGAACCGGGTGTTCCACACTGTGTCGTCACTCGGACTCGGAGCGAAGAGACCCGTGCCCCGGTATACGACCGGGCGAGTCGGCGTCGAGAGCTTGTCTATCGAGCTTCTTATCGCGTTCTGTAGCGCAGAGTAGACCGCGGGCGTCATCGCCGCGATCTCGAGGACCTCTTCGCGCTCTCTGAGCGCCTGGTCCAGTTGCTGCGAGACTCGAGTGCGGAGCTTCCCGAGGGCGGCGTCCGATGGCGCCTGGACTGCCCGGAACTGGAACCAGAAGTCACGGTTCGCGTCGAACGACTGTCCCACGCTCAGAACAAAGTTCTTCTTCCCGGCCAACGGGCCGGCGGACCACCGAGTCGTCTCGTGTGCCTTGACGTATTCGAACTTCGTGTCCTTCTTCCGCGGACACGCGACCGGGTCGATCTCTTTATCGTTGTCGATGTCCTCGTCGAACTTGATCGGATGGCTCGCCAACTCGGCTTCGCTCAGCTCGGATACATCGCAGTAGTACGCAACGACGCTCTTGAGGTCGTCCGCTGCCGCTCCGGTGATCGAGAACGGCGTATCGAACGGAAGCGCTTGGCTGAATCCCCCTTTCGAGAAGTCGACCGCCGCCGTCGGTTTCGACGGGCCGCCGGCTGGTTCCCCCGCGAGGGTGCCGATGACGCCGCAGCAGAGGATCAGCGGCACGATCAACGAGGTCTTCCGGGCCTTCATCTTTGTCCTTCCTCGAATGGTAAGCTGCACCACAGACCTACTCGACCCTCTCCAGGTGTCGGCTGAGCGTTCGCGAAACCTGGCCGTTGTGGCGCATTGCGGTCGCCAGCTTGCGGATCGTCGCCTCATCGAGATCGTCGTCCGGGTCCGCGCCACCGGTCAGTTCCTGTAGCTCGGTGGATTGCAGGTAGAGCTGCAGAGCCTCGGTCTCGAGCATGGCGTCCGAGCCCACGCTCTCGAGCCCCGTCACGACCCGGAACCAGGGGAAGCGGACCCGTGCCTTCGGCGAAGCGTCGACGTCTTCCGTCCACCCGACGTCGAGAGCCTTGCGCGCCCGAAGCAGGCCGGCGCCGAAGTACTTGTCGACGTCCGCCACGTCGCGATCGGCCGCGCCGAACAGCGCGTTGCGCACGGCCTCGACGCGGCGCCAGTCGGCGGGCCTGTCCATGGCGTGCTGCTGGATCCACAGCGCGGCCGCAGCAGCAATTTGCGGCGTGGCCGCCGAGGTTCCGCCCCCGTCGAACTCGATCCGGTCGCGTCCTCCGCGTACGGCCCACGGTACGTTCGGCGTGAACGCCGCGATCGCGCTCGTCATCCGCTTGGGCGGTCCGAAACAACCCTGCATGTTCAGGTGCACGCCGGACCGGAAGTACGGATCGCGCGCGTGTGTGGCGCCACAGGCCGCAATGACGCGATGAAACCGCGCCGGGTAGACCTGGCTCGGCGGGGGCGAGGGTCCGTAGCGATTGCCGGCGGCCGCAACGATGGTCACGCCCGCCTCGTACGCCCGGTTCACGGCCTTGACCCAACGGCGATTGGGCACGCCGCCCATGCTGATCGACACGACGTGACAGCCGATCGACGTGGCGTACTCGATGCCCTTCGCCATCGCATCCGAGCTGAAGTGCACGACGGAGTCGGCGATGCGGATCGGCACGACGTCGGCCCAGGGTGCACCCCCGAGCCAGTCTTCTCCTCCAGGAAGGTCGGCGTGCGACACGCGCGCACCGGCCAGCAGGCCAATGGTCGCCGTGCCGTGGCCCGGAGCGTGCAGGAAACCCTTCTCGACGCGATCGACGGCATCGTTCTCCTGTCCCGAGTCGGTCAGGTTGCGCGCGCGATCGCGGTTGACGAACCTGGGGCAGGTCACGTGCTCGGGGTCGAATCCCGTGTCGAGGATGCCGATACGCACGCGCCCGTCGTCGGGCGGCTCGCCGACGTGTTCGCGCGCGGCACGCAGCCCGCTGTAGCTCTCCTCCAGGTGCCAGCCGAACCGGTACTCTTCGTCCAGTGGCGGCCAGAAGGTATGGAGCCCGCTCGCCGAGCGAGAGGAGACACCCTCCAGAGCGCTGGCGTCGGGGGTCGGAAACACCTGGACGATGTCGGGCTCGACGTACGCGTCGCCCGGCAGACTCTCGAGGCCGAAGGCAGGAGCTTCCTGCAGCAGCGAGTGCGCCCGGTCCCATGGGTGCGCTTCATCCGCAACGACGGCTTCCTTCTCGATTGCGCTGCCGACGCTCTCGAGCGGACCCAGTTCGGCGGACTCCAGCACGTAACGACGTTGGACTACCGTGCTCATGAACACCTCCTCTTCACGCGTCGCATGGCGGCGCACGATCGACATCCCGATGATAACGCGCAGGCGGTGCTGATGAGCGCGGTTCCGCACCACGAAGCCGCGACAATAAGATTCGTTAGTTTGAGTGTTGCAGATACGGAACACTCTCTTTTTGGCGGTTAGCGCGGAACGTTGCTGAGCTAGAATCGACTCAGTTGTCCGTTTCGCGTTGCAGACGCTGGCACGGAGTTCACATGGTTGGTGACACGACCGGACCGGCTTCGCGTCCGAGCACGACGTGCCCGCGCTCGTTCATCCTCCCCAATCTCAGGAGTGGCTCATGGAAGACCTGAAACCGTTGTTCGGCACGCACCGCGACGACCCCCTCGATTCCGGAACCTTGATCGAACTGCTCGAGGCCGGCCTTCGAGGCACGCCCACGGAGGAGTCACCGCTGGAGGGCATGACGGAACGCCCGGCGAGACTCCTCACGGAGGACCTGGAAGATCAGTTCATCGTCTTTCAGTTCAACGACCAGGACTCGGGCAAGAGGATCATCGAGACGTCCAGTGTCGAACCCGCCCTGGACGGCAACGATGACAATCCCGACGTCAACGCCAGGCTTCAGCTGGCCTCGTTCCATCTCGGCACCGGTCACAACCTGAAGGAGGACACGCGGGCCACGCTGAGGCTCGATTTCGGCAAGGACAAGGACTCCAACTCTTCGTTGGACACGGTGTTCTGGTCGATCGCCGCCGGGATGGAGCTATACGAAGCGCACAAGAAGAAGGCTCCGCCGAAAGAGATGGGGTCCGATTTCTCGGAGGCGTTCGCACATCGACCGATCGAGATTCCCGGTGGGTTGAGCCAGATCAGCTTCGAGGTGATCAAGCACCGCGAGCCGCCGTGGTGGAAGAAGGTGTTCAGCTTTTTGACCAGCGGAACCGGAACGGCCCTGACCTCGGCGATCGGGTTCCCGGGGATAACGACCCAGGCCGTTTCGTTCGTGGACGAGCTACTGGGCCGCCTCCACAAGAGCGAACCGGAGGTGCTGTTCAAGAGCCACCCGATGACCCTGGCACTGTCGAAGAGGGCCAAGTCCGACTACACCGGTGGCCTGTCCAGCGTCCGGCTGGGCAGTCTTCGGCAGGGCTTCTGCCTGATCGCGCGCGGGCGCGACTTCAAGACGGTGCACGAGTACGACCCGATCTACTACCCGAGCTACGGCAAGCTCGTCCCGAAGGATGTCACCCCGCAAGATCTCGTCGCGGGCAACTACGAGGACCCCTTCGGCGAAATGACTTACGCGGTCCTGCGCTTGGTGCTGCGGGAGACGAAGTTCGAAATGCTGGGATCGCTACGTTGACCGCTTGCCCAATAGCTTGGGAACCAGGTGAACTGCATGAAACACGAGACGTTCAAGGCGAGACGACTCAAGGAATTCGCCCGCCAAATCGCTCCGTCGAAGGGACTGGCTGAGCTGCTGCCCAAGCCGAGCGCCCTGGAGGGCGCCGAGGATCCACGGCTGGAGGCTGCCCACACGGCGGTCGAGGCGGTGGAGGCAGATGACGAGTTGTCCCAGACGCAGATGGTCGCGTTGGAGGCGATCGTCGTCCCCACGGGCCGACCGGCGATCGACGTGATCGACAACACGTTCTCCAAGCCGCCCGCGCCGTGGAAGCACCTCCACTCCTCCGCGACGAAGAAGAAGATCGACGCGGTGATCCCGTCGGTCGGCCGCATCAATACACCGGGGATGCCGAGCCTGCCGTATGCGGGCACGGGCTTCGTCGTCGGACGGGGCCTGCTGATGACGAACCGTCACGTGGCCAACGTCTTCGGCAACGGCGTGGGCGTCGGCGGCCTGCGCTTCACGACGGGTGGTGACTCGAGCAACATCAACTTCCGGCACGAGCGCGGCTCGACCAACGGCACGCCGTTCGAGATCGAGAAGATCCTGCTGATCCACCCGTTCTGGGACATGGCGCTGCTGCGCGTGACGGGCCTGGACGGAGACCACCCGCCGCTGTCACTCAGCGTGACAGCGCCGGAAAGCCTCGTCGACGACGACGTCGTCGTCATCGGCTATCCGGCCAAGGACTACCGCAACAACGAGGATCTGCAGGACGACATCTTCGACAGCACCTACAACGTCAAGCGCCTGCAGCCGGGAAAGGTGAAGCAGCGACGACGGATCAAGAGCTTCGGCAACGTCGTCGAGGCGATGACGCACGACTGCTCGACGCTGGGCGGGAATTCGGGCTCGGCGATCCAGCACGTATCCAGCGGGGACATCCTGGCTTTGCACTTCGCCGGCATCTACATGGACGCCAACTTCGCGGTCCCCACGGCCGAGCTGGCGAGCGACCCGCGCGTCGTCGACGCGGGCGTCAACTTTACAGGAACGGCCGCCGCGACGAACGAGTGGGACTCGCTGTGGCACAAGGCGGACAGCGAGAAAGCTCGACGCTACAAGCTGGAGGACATCGGCCCGATCGCGGCGACACGACCGGGCGCCGCCCCGGGCGCGACCGTGCGCGCTGAGGGGGACAACACCCTCTCGGTCACCATCCCGGTCACGATCACGGTGTCGATCGGCGACCGGTCGGTGACGGCGGAAACGGTAGCCGGCATCGCGGGCGCGGCCAAGGCGCCCGACTTGGCCGAGGCGCCGCTCGAGACCACGACCTCGATCGATCCGGACCCCGAGTATCGCAAACGGCCCGGGTACAAGCCGGACTTTCTCGGAAACAACTTCGAGATTCCGTTGCCGTGGCTGAGCCAGGAGCAATATGCCGATGCGGTGTTCGACTCGGGCGCCAGCTTTCAGCGTCACGTGATGAAGTACCACCACTTCAGCCTCGTGATGAGCCGCGAACGACGGCAGGCCTACTACACGGCCGCCAACATCGACGGCAGGCGAGAGAAGCACATCGATCGCGACACGTTCAGCGACAAGTGGTTCCTCGATCCGCGTGTCCCGGATGATCTGCAGTACGAGAACGACGCCTACAAGGGAAAGTGGAACCGGCTCGACCGCGGGCATCTCGTGCGGCGCCTCGACCCGGTGTGGGGGAAGAACTTCGCCGAGGCCAAGAAGGCTCACGACGACACCTTCCACTGGACCAACTGCAGCCCACAGCACGACGCGTTCAATCGCAACAGGGGTACGTGGGGCGGCGTCGAGAACTACATCCTGAACAACACCAACAACCACAACTTCAAGGCGACGGTGTTCACGGGTCCGATCTTCCGCGACGACGACCCGATCCTCGTCGTCCCCAGCGGCACCGAAGTGATCATCCCGCTGGAATTCTGGAAGGTCGCGGCGATGGTCAAGACCGACGGCGAGCTGTCCGCAACGGCGTACCGCATCTCGCAAGAGCAGGCGATCAACGGCTTCCTGGACTCGGTCGAGTTCGCGTTCGGGTCGTTCAAGACGTTCCAGGTGCCGATCACGGAGATCGAGGAGTTGACCGGCCTGTCGTTCCATCACCTGAAGAACAACGACCCGTTAGCCTCGACAACGGAAGGCGTCGGGGGCGGCCAGCGTGTCGTGACGAGCGTCGAGGAGATCCTGCTGTAGGAGCTACCAGTTGAGTGCCTGTTTGCCTTGCGGCGCGAGGTTGTCCCGAATCGTCTTGATCGGGATCCCCTCGTTGAAGCTGGGCTTGATCGTTTCCGGGTCGCCGCTGTGGTGCAGCGCGATCAGGTTCCAGTCGAAGTCGAAGCACGGCGATCCGGAGGATCCGGACTTCGTGTTCGTCCTGTGGCGCACGCGAGTCTCCTCCTCGTTGACCTCCGTGATCGAGGGGGAAGAGTGGGCGTAACCGAGCGTGCTTCCCTTCGGGTGCTGAAGGATTCCGACGGCACCGTCGATCTCGAGCTCGGGGACCTCCGCAGACAGGGGGACGAACCCGCGGGCCCCGGTGCCCAGCGCGTCGTCACCCACCCTGTCTGCGAGGCGCAGCAGCGCGTAGTCGAGGTGGGCGGTATCGGGTTCGTACTCCTTGGGCAGGGGCTTCTCGTCGATGGGGTCCGGAGGACTCGATTCGATCAGCCACCCGTCGCCGAGGATCGATGTCCTCCCACTCTCCGGGACCGGCTCGTCGACCTGGAGCCTGTAGTCGAAGCGGCAGACGACCTTGGCAGGCTTGACGGTGCCGGTTTCGACGACGGCGACGACGTGCTGGCAGGTCATGATGATGTCCGAAGCGACGAGGAAGCCCGTACCGCGGGGTTCTCCGTCGATCTCGATGCGGCAGACCCTCCGCTCGTGCGCCTCCATCGTGTTGCGCCACTTGCGCGACGGTTGGATGTCGTACGGCGAGACCATCTTCTGCAGCTCTTGATGGCTGACGTCCTTCTGGGGCGACGCGTCGAAGCGCGCGAGGAAGGCACGCACCTTCGGGTTGTTCCGTCTTGCCGACGGGAGCGCATTGATGAGCGCCTGAAGCTTCCCCTCGCGGTCGGCCCAGTTGACGAGCTCGAAGGCGATCTGCTCGCGGTTGCCGACGGCGATGTTCTCGAGCGTCTCGTCGAGCTCGAAACGGACAAAGCGCTTGAGCTCGGAGATCGAGAATGCATGGACCAGGGCACCTTGAAGTTGCTTGAATTGCGAACCGCTCAACTCTGACATGGGCAACCTCGCAGGAAGAAGTCAGGCTTGATCCGGGAAGTTCTTGAATATTACAATACGGTTCAATCGAGTCCAAGCGGCCTCATACGTGTTGCTCTACCGAACCACGGCCTTTCCACAGCGTTGCCGGAGCCGAGGTTAGTTCGATGAACACCGCTGAGTACAGGATGTTCCAGAAGGCGCTCGTCGAGGAGTTCTCGCTCGTCGAGTTCGATCGCTTTCTGAAAAGCCGACTCAACCTGAGCCGCGAGAATCTCGCCATCGGCGACGACAAGCAGGACATCGTGTTCAAGGTCGCCGAGAAGGCGATCCGTGATGGCTGGGAGACGAAATTCCTCTTTCACGCCCAGCAAATCCGGCCGAAGAACGTCGTCTTCAAGACGCTGCTGAATCGATCGGGCTCGCCCGAGGAGGCGAAGCGGTGGCCCGACTGGTACGCGCCTCCGCCGACCTTCTTCGGAAGCTGCTTCATCGGTGACGGCGATCTGTTCATCGATCGTGACGAGATCCGGCAGCGGATCGAGACCATCCTCAGCGCGGACGAGGACGGCGAGCGAATCACGCTGATCGACGGCCCCCCCAGCACCGGCAAGACCTACGTGGTTGAGTACATCGAGTTCGTCCGGGACCACCGCGGCGGGTTCAAGCTCGGGCTCGTCGATTTCGAGAGCTGGATCCCGAACCAGGTCACCCCCGAGGGCGTCATGAACGAGCTGGTCACGCAGGCCGAATCGGAAACGGGATCCTTCGACGAGTTCGCCCAGGACGCGCGCCAGGGCATCAAGATCTCGGAGCTCTTCCTCGACTACCTGCACGAGGACGAGAAATCGTGGATCGTCATCTTCGACCACCTGACCAAGACCAACGTGGCACAGGGCACCAAGGACTTCGTCAGAGAGCTGATCTTGCAGAATCAGGAGAGGGAGAGCACGAACGTCCACATCGTCGTTCTAGGCGCGCCGGACTATCTCAATCCCACCGATCCGATCCAGCTGCCCAAGGGGGTGCAGGTCACCGAGCTCGAGGAGTACTTCACCGCCCTGTACACGGGACACGGCGGCGAGCTGACGGCGGACGGGCTTCAGTTCCTCGTGAACCGGACGAAGAACGAGCTCGGCGGATCGTTGGATCGATCGATCGCCGACGTCGCGAAGGCGGTGTGGTCCGCCTGCGAAGTGGTGTTCTCATGATGAAACAGAAATGGGACAGACAATCGCTGGAGCAGCTCTTCAGCGAGCAGAGTGCCCGAACGAAAGAGGCGAAGACCGGCTCGGAAGACGACCGGGCGTTGCGGGCCTACGTCGAGAGCGCCGCGCTGCAAGTCTACTTCGACGCCGGCTCGCTGACTCCCGTCGGCGGAGCGGAGCCCGACCCGGAGGCCCTCGAGCGCACGCTGGCGGGCAGCCTCATCGTCTACGACGAGCAGGACCAGCCGCGCTGGACCCTCCGCGCGCAAGACCGTCGCAAGGCGTTACGTCGCCTGATCGCGGAGGACTCGGTTCGAGCAACTCTCGAGAGCATTTCGCGCCCGACGGACTCCGAGCTACAACGAACCTATGAGAGCTACCTGCTCGGCGAGGCACTCCCTCTGGAGCAGCAGGATCCGGAGAACCTGGGCCACGTCCTGCAGGTCGTCAAGTGGCTTACAGATCTGGATTTGTCCGATGTGCCCGAGATCGCAGCCATCGAGCGACGGATCAAGCTGGAAGAGTTGCTGGCGCAGTTCCATCACCTGGCCGATGACTTCGTCGGCAGAGCCGACGAACTCACCTCGCTGCGGGACTATGTCGGTGTTCTGCCTCCATCGTCGATTCTCGAAGGGGGGCGTCGGCTTCTGCAGGGGCTCGGGATGTTCGTCCGGCGCTCGCCCTTGCTCATCCATGGCCCCGGCGGCGTCGGCAAGTCGACCCTCATCGCCAGGTTCATTCTCGATCACATGGAACTGCCCGAGGAGCTGCGCTTCCCGTTCGCCTACTTGAACTTCGACCGCCCGCACCTCAGGGGGTGGCGGCCCTTCACGACGCTGCGTGAGGTGGTGGATCAATTCCTGGTGCAGTATCCGCGGGCGCGACCCGAGTGTGAGTCACTTCTCTTGGAGCTTACCCGCCACGCGAGACTGGAAGAGCGCGGAGGAGAGAGCAATCCCTTCGGCACCGATGTCAACCTGTACGTTTCCGACTTCGCCGACGTCGTCACGAAACACCTCGACATGGGGGATCACCCCTACCTGCTCGTTCTGGATACGTTCGAAGAGATCCAGCATCGCGTTCCAGAGTACATCGAGGAGTTGATCGGCATGATGATAGCGTTCAGCGAACGGATTCCGACCGTTCGCGTCGTGATCGCCGGTCGCGGACGTACGGCGAATCTCCCCGTCGAGGAGATGCCGCTGCACGACCTTCCGGTCGAGGTTGCCCAGCGTTTCGTCGGCTCGGTGCTCGAGAAAGTGGACGTGGTCGATCAGTCCCTGGTCGAGCAGATCGTCATGCGAGTCGGATCCAACCCGCTGAGCCTGAAGCTGGCCGCGCATCTCGTGCAATCGGAGAGCATCGAATCGCTGAGCTCCGTGGCCACGAAGAAGCTGTTCTTCCTCAAGCTCGACGACGGCCAGTTACAGGGTCGAATCTACCACCGCCTCATCGATCACATCCACGACAAGCGCGTCCGCAAGCTGGCCCACCCCGGTCTGCTGACACGGTTCATTACGGCTGTCCTGATCAAGGAAGTTCTCGCGGGGCCCTGCAAGGTCAAGGTGAAGGATCTCGACGATGCGCGGATACTGTTTCGTGAACTGCAACGTGAGACCTCGCTGGTCGGAGCCGCTCCTCACGACGACGAGGCCTTGATCGTTCATCCCGAGCTTCGCTCCGTGATAGCGCAACACATGAGAAGGGACAAACCGAAACAAGCCGCGCAGATCGACAGGGCCGCCGTCGCGCACTTCAAGCAAGGAACGACGCGTGTGGACCGACTCGAGGAGCTGTTCCATCGCCTGTGCCTTGGCCATGCAACGTCGACGATGGATCGACACTGGATCGACGGAGCGGAGGACGACCTCAAGAAGAACTGGGCGGAATACGCCCCAAAGGGGAAGGCCTATCTTGCGACGAAGCTCGACCCGACGGAGATCAGCTCGCTTCCCGGCTATACCCCGGAAGACCAGAAGATCTGGACCTCCGCGGACATCGTGGCATGGGAGCGACTCGCCCTGCGTAAGGCCGAGTCGTTCGCGGAATTCGGGAAGTGGAAACACCTGATCAGGCTGTTGAACGAGCGCTCCGACGCAACGCATCCCAAGCTCCGCTACTACAGAGCACGGGCGCTCTACGAGCTGGAGGACTACCGCGAGGCGAGAATGGTTCTGGCCTCGCTGGAACACCACGGATTCGACAACGAGACCGATGTGTTCGAGCTCGCGGAGCTCTCTGCGCGGATTGCCGAGAGGATGAACCGCCGGGACGAGGCCGTTCGAGAGTTCCAGGTGCTATACGGCACACTGAAGAGTGTAGGGTCCCATCGTGAGCAGCTTCGTATCGGTCTTGAGTTGCTCCGGTTGCACCGACTGACAGGAACGGACGAGTCGACGAACAAGGCGTTGCGGCGCGAGGTCGTCGAGCTGCTGCAGGACCCCAGGAACCGCAAGGTTTGGGCGAAGGACCCGGGGCTGCTGGTGGTCGCCGGAGCCGAGGTCGGTGAGTACGATCCCGGCGGCATGAAAGACGTGATTCGCTACGCGGCGCAAAACAGGGTTCCCGTCGAGCGCGAACTGATGGCCGAAGTGATGAACGGCTGGAATCACGACGAGTCGATGAAGGGAACGGGCCGGCTCGCCGAGAGCGCCGGCCTTTCGGCCGACGCGGGCGTCAAGGACTGGCTGAGGCTGCTGAACAACAAGAACTCGGCGATCCCTCGTCGAGTCGTGACCAGTCTCGTCCAGCGCTACGAGATGCCGAAGACCGTGGCGCTTGCGTTCAGCGACATGTTCGCGAAACTGGTGCGCTAGCCCGAGGCCATCGCCCGGGCCCGATGTTCCTGTGGACTCACCCGCGCTTCAGCGCAAGCTGGGAGAAGTGCACGTACGGGTGTATAGAGGAGGCTGCCCGGCGTGGGCCGGGTCTGTCATGGTTTCCAGCTTGCGCAATCGCGAATCTCGGCGTATCCATGACGGCAGTTCCCGCGCTAGTAATAAGGATGCCCACATGCGACGCCTCCTCCTCCTCATCGCCGCCGCCCTCCTGACGAGTGCGCTACCTTCGACCGCCGAAGAAGGACGCATCCCGATCTTCGACTCGGGCTCGCTCGACGGATCGGCCGGGCCGATCAGCGGGCGCTACGTCGTCACGCGGGACATCGTCGACACGACCGAAGGCAACGTGATCTTCATCGACGGGACCGGCTCCGAGAACGTCGACATCGACCTCAACGGCTTCTCGCTGACCGGGACGTTCAGCCCGGCCGCGGGCGACTACCCGGTGATCATCGGCCAGAATCTGGGCTCGCTCGTCGTACGCGACGGCTCCCTGATCGGCGATTCGACCCGCTCGGGCTTCGCCTGCATCAACTGCAAGGTGGTGAAGGTCGAGGACATCTCGGTCAAGGACGTCAACTACGGTGTGGCGCTGATCGAACCCGTCAGCTTCGGCGTGCGGCGCTGCGTGACCGACAACACGAACCTCTCGGGCATCTACGTCTCCGGCAACGCGGCCACGACCACCAGCGGAACGATCGAGGACAACCTGGTCGAGAACGCGTTCGAGACCGGCATCCTGGTCCAGACCGAGATCAACGGCGTGACGGTCCGGCGCAATCGCGTGCGCAACGCCGGACTGGCCGACGGAGCGGAGACGGACGGCATCCGTGTCGCCACGACCGGACCGGCGGAGATCACGCGCAACACCGTCACCGAGGTGCTCGGTTGGGGTATCGATGCCCAGGTTGAAAGCTGCTCGATCACGGGCAACATCATCGAAGAGGCCGGGTACGACGGGATCCTCGTGGCTCCGCTGTTCGCAGTTGGCGCGGCCACGAACTGCCGTATCTCGGGCAACGTCATGGTCAGCAACGACTTCTACGGATTGCGCATCGACGGCGACGGCAACCAGATCGACAACAACGTGATGAACAACAACGCGGTCTACGGCATCTTCTTCAACAGCGGCGCCGACAACAACAGCTACCAGGGCAACATCGTCGTGGACAACGGGACGCAGTGCATCCTCGACCTCGGGACGGGCAACACGGCGCTGGCAGCCAACGTGCTGGCCGGATCGCCCGCGGGATGCCCGTGATGTTCCGACCGTTCGCAGCAGTCATGTTGCTGGCTCTGTCGTGCCTCGCGGCATGGGGCGCGGAGGGGCGGCGGCCGATCTTCGAGGCCGAGCAGACGATCGCCGTATCGGGCAGCTACTACCTGACGCGGAATCTCGAGACCGCCCTCGACGTGTCGGTCCTCGCCTTCGTCGGCACCGGCCAGGAGGTGGTCGACCTCGATCTCAACGGCTTCACGGTCAGCAGCAGCGGGGCGGGCTCGATGCCGACCATCGCGGTCAGCAACCTGAAGAGCTTCCAGATCCGCGACGGCGGCATCGCCGGGACCGGCACGCAGGACGGAGTGGACGTCACGGACGTCGGGCTGGTCGTCATCGAGGACATCCGGTTCGAGAATCCGGACTTCGGCGTCGAGCTGAACCAGGTGACCCAGTTCCAGATCCGGCGCAACGTGATCGAAAGCCCGGTTCGTTTCGGCATCGTTGCATCCGGAACTCCGGCGGCGACGTCGGTCGGCACCATCGAGGACAACCTCATCCGCGACATCGGTCCGCCCCCGTCACCCCAGGTCGTGGGCGGCGTGTTCGTGACCAACGACATCAAGGGCGTCACCGTTCACGGCAACCGCATCGTCGACTCGACGGGCCGGGGCATCCAGGTTCAAACCGTCGGGCCGGCCGAGGTTACGAAGAACCTCGTCGAGAACGTCGAGCTCGGCATCGTGCTGGTGGCCAACGGATGTAGCGTCACGGACAACGTCGTCGAGGGTGCCACCCAGGAGGGGCTGTCGATCCAGTCGGTCTACCGCGTCCAGGCCAGCTGCACGATCGCGCGCAACGTCTCCAGCGGCAACGGCAGCGACGGCCTGCGGCTGTGGGACGCCGGATCGAGAGTGGACGGCAACGTCTTCAACAACAACGGGGGCTACGGGATCTGGTTCATCGGTGACCACAACGGCTACAAGAACAACACGATCGTCGGCAACGCTCTCGCCTGCATCCTGGACAGCGGAACGGGCAACGTCGCGCTGGGCCCCAACCTGCTGTCCGGGACGGGGTGTCCCTGATGCGGATGACGCGGATGATGCGCACCGGCGCGACGCTCTGCTGCCTGACGCCCCGGCTGCTGCTGGCCTGCTTGTTGCTGGTCTTCGTGACGCCGATGCACGCGGTCGAGGGACGCGTCCCGATCTTCGAGCCGGTCACGTTGACCAACCCCACGGGCCAGTACATCCTCACGCGGAACATCAGCGCGACGACTCCGGGCAGCGTCCTCACCCTGACCGGCAGCGGGCAAGAGTCGGTCGACCTGGACCTGAACGGCTTCACGGTCACGGGATCCGGTGGGGGCGCCGTGATCTACGCCAGCGGACTGAAGAGCCTCACCATCCGCAACGGAACGATCAACGGCAGCACGGCCAGCGACGCCGTCACGACGTTCGTGGACCTGCTCATCATCGAGGACACGACCGTCGAGGCCGTAGCGCAGGGCATCGTGGCCAATGACGTGGTCCAGTTCGTGGCCCGCCGCAATACGATCCGCGATGTCGCCTTCACGGCCATCGCGTTCCAGGGCACGCCGGGTGAGACCGCGGTGGGTACCGTCGAGGACAACGTCATCGAGGACACCGGCTACATCGCCATCTTCGCCAGCAACGACATCACCGCGGTGACGATCAGCGGCAACAAGCTGCGCAACACCGGAGCCTCGACCTTCGGCTCGATCCAGACGCAGGCGTCGGGGCCGGTCGAGATCGTGGGCAACACCGTCGAGGATGCGGTGGGAGTGGGCATCTCCGTGTTCGCCGAGGGCTGCATCATAGAGAACAACGTCGTCGAGGGCTCAGCCGAGCAGGGGATCGCCGTCACCAGCTTCACGGATCGCGCGAGCTGCATCGTTCGCAGCAATGTCGTGTCGGCCAGCGGGGACGAGGGGTTGTTCTTGTGGGCCGACGCCGTTCTCGTCCAGGAGAACGTCCTGAACGCCAACGGAGACTACGGCCTGGCGTTCTTCGGCGCGGACAACTGCGGCTATCTGAACAACACCATCGTGGGCAACGTGGCCGGTTGTATCAACGACCTGGGCGTGGGCAACATCGCCCTCGGCCCCAACCACTGCTTCTAGTTCCGGGTCCGCTCGGTTACGTCACTCCGCAACCAGGGCCGGATCGGCCGCCATATCCGGAGGCAACGTTTGTACTCTAACGAGTCCTTTGTCCTTCAGTGGAGGGCGCAGAGATCTCGCCCGCCCACAGGCGGCGGCTGAACTCCCCGACCGGGAGAATGTCGATTCCCGCCTCCGTGCGGCGAGGTTGGCGCTCGAGACACACCAGCATCCTCTTCTGGATTCCGGGATAGTCGGCTGCCATCTCACGCAGACCCTTCAAATGGTGGCTCACTACCCGTGTCGTGGCCTTGACCTCGATCGCAACTGCGGCCTCCCCGATGACGAAGTCCACCTCGGTCCCTCCGCTGAGCTTCCAGTAGGCGAGGTCGAACCACTCCTCCGAATAGGCACGATACGCGGACAACTCGTGAAAGACCCAGCTCTCGAGCGCCTTTCCGTACAGTTCTCCGCCCTGTTCGAGGCGGCCACGGCGGGCCAGTTCGTTGACCACTCCGACGTCGGCGAAGTAGAACTTCGGAGCGTGCGTCACGCGACGCTTGGCGCGGCGGACGTGTGCGGGCAGGAAGCGCCCCAACAACGTGTCCTGCAAGATCTCGTAGTAGGACCTGACGGTGGGTGCGGAAACGCCACACTCTCGCGCGATGTTGGAGTAGTTGAGGACTTCTGTGTCGCCCACTGCAGCGATACGCAGGAAGTCCGAGAAGTCGGGGAGGCTGCGTACCAGTCCCTCCGCTGCGATCTCCTCCTTCAGGTAGTCGTTGACGTAGGATCGAACGAGCGGCCGGTGTTCGTCCGCCAGGTAGTGCCGCGGTAGCCAACCTTGATTGATCGCGCGGTCGATCTCGAACCGATCGCCCAGCTCGGCCGAAACCAGGCCGGCCAGCTCGTATCTCACG
>JAAELY010000133.1 GCA_024226335.1 bacterium | reverse complement strand
GGCGGGCCTGCGACGCGAGAGACACAACTCAACTCCAGGGGCCGTCTGGATTCAGTGGTTGAGGGGAAATGCGCTGCGATCTTTCTATTACTGCTCCAAAGCTAACCAGGCGGTCGTAGCTGGAAAGGGAACTCGTCCCAGTCCTCTTCGAACAGCCAGCCCTGGATCGTGAGTCGTGTCTCGGTCCGAGCAAGTAGTGGACCTTCGGTCACGGAGCGCTCGCCACTGCCCACGCCATCCGAGATATGTGTACCGTAGAGATTGTTGCGACCCTAGACCACAGCAGCCGCGACCGTATGTCCTGTGGCTCCCAAGCACATCAACGCCAGATACCAGCCGCGGCCGTATTTTTTTTTAGCCCGGGCTAGATGGCTGCGAAAGCGGCGGCCGCCGCTTTACGGGCGGTGACACATCTCGAGGAGGCGACACGAGGGGGAGACGCGGAGGTCGTCGCAGCCTCTGCGGAGTTCCGCAGGCGGATCTCGCAGGCTCTGGCGCTCGAGGCCACTCTGGCGCGACCTGGAGGAAAACCCCAAGGAAAACGGTGGGCGTGGAAGATCCATTCCTTCAGGCGGCGGTGCCACTACCTGCAGGCCAAGGTGAAGAAGCTGGAGCGCGAGAAGCAGAGACTCAAAGACAGGAGCGCCTTCAAATTCAGCGCCTTGAACCTAGTGCGGGCGGCTGTGTCGGATCCTTCCTGCAGCGCCCGCGCTGTCGAGGAGTACGCCCGCGACTACAATCTGTCTGCGGCGCCGCCGTTCGGCCGGACATCTGTCTGCGAAATCAGGCACGCTTTCGCGCGAGTCCTGAAACGCCTCTGCCGCAGCTCAGTCAGGACGTACGCCGCGCAGAATCCCTCGTTCGTCTGCTTCCGTCATTTACATGACGAGGCGAGCATGCGAATGCGCAGCTTCCTCGAGCCAGGCGGTGACGGCGAGGGCGCGACAACGGGGAGCGAGGGTTGTATCCGAGGGTTGGATCAGAGGACCGGCCGGTCGCGGAGTAGCAAAATCCAGAACAACAGCTGCACTGTCCACATCGACGCGTCAAGCGAGGCGCCCTGGCTGACGGACTTGCAGCCTTTGGGACAGAAAAACTCAGACACGCTCTGCTTCGCCCTCTTCAGCGTTCTCAAACAGTTCGCCGAAGCCCTCAACCCCGACGACGACCGTGGCCCTGAGGATGACGCCGTGGCCCGGAAACTCGTCCATGTTCTGGTCGGCGACTCTGTGAACACCAACATGGCGGCGGCGAAGAAGCTCTGGGTCCTCGTACGCTCTGCGCTGCGCGAGCCGCCTTTCTGCGGATGGGACTACCGCTTGGTGGTTGTTCGGTGCGCCAGCCACCAGGCCAACCTAGTCGTGCGGACAGCCATCGGCGGCGACGCGCCGCCGACGCACGGGGTTCCCGCGCTCGACGCAACGGCGGTGCGCTTCTACAAGTACCTCCTGAGCGAATACCACGAGGAGTTCTTCGCCAACCTACGCGCCTTCGTCTTCGAGAACCTGAAGATCTCCTGTCCCTCGACCATGGACCCGTCCCAGCTGCGCGCCTTCCAAGAAAACCGCAGAGCCGCAGAGAAACTCCAGGCGCTGTACGGCAAAGGCACCATACCCGACGTCTTGCTGCAGCGGCTGAACGCTGGGTTCGGCAACTTCTGCCACGTCGCGGAAAAGGGCAGACCCTGCAACGAGGAAGTGGAGCGACGGGAGCTCCTGCGAGTGCTGGACCAGTGCTGCCTTCGCACAGAGGAGAAACCCGTGGTCACGCGATTTTGGCTCTTCACGCAGTGCGTGCAAGGCCTCTTTCGTATCCTCCTCTTGGGTCTCCCAGTGGATCGGCTCCTGGCCCTCCCTACAAAGGACCCCCGACCACAGAGCAGAAAAAGGATCAAGGCAGTGACGGCCTTCTTTCAGCATGAAAGCTCACCATCGTTGCTACGGCGGGCTTGCCTCTGCACGCGGCTCACACAGCACGCGGTCGCCATAACAGGGCAGGCGCGTGCGCGAGACAGTCCAAGCGTCGGGGGAGACAGGGTTGGACCCGCTCTCCCCAGGAGCGATGGAGGCTGGGGCCGACGCACGCCTCTGCTTCTGCGACTCGCCCAAGGTGAAATTCCCCGGAGGATGTCGGAGGCCCTCCGCGAGATGCTTGGCCTGCTACAAGCAGACGAAGACCTCCGACACCCGCAGGAAATGGCTCGCGCTGTGGAGCAACTGCTTCGGACTGCGGCAGCGCTCATCATCCGGTTCAAGCAATACCAGGCGTATCCATTCAGACTGGCTCTGTGTTGCAAAGCTTGGAATCCCCAAGGGTACCTTCTGGAGATTGAGACATTCCTCAACGCTGAGCGCGGCTCCTTGGACGTGGGCTACGGCCAGCCCCTACAGGACGAGGCCCTCAAGCGAGGCAGCCCAGGCGAGCAGACGCATTTCCTCGCTTCCGAACCGATCCAGGCAGAGCTGTTGACTTGGTCGACCCAGGTGGAAGGTTCAACCCTGGAGGTTGAAAGGGCGCACCAGCAAGCCAAGCGGGCCGAACACAGGCGATGTTTGACTGCGCACACGGCCTCGCGTGACATGCTGTTGCGGAGGTACCGCGCTCAAGGGCGCGCGAAGCGATCCTCTTCTGCAGAGCCGCTCAAGAAGACCGGGGGGTGCAATGTCTTTTCCGTAGCCCTCAAGCGAAATCCGCAGTGGTTTCCTAGCTCTCAATGGCGGTTTGGGGCCCCGTCATCTGCATCCACGGCACTAGCGGATCCTGAGTCGTGGCCAAAGAGACGGGATGCACTACAGAAGTACGTCGAGGAGCATGGCGCGTCTTTGCGCGCCGAATTGGCGCGCGACGTCGCGCGAAGGTCTCAAGACCACACCGCGCCATGGCCCGGCTTCCCGACGAACAGCGTCCAGTGGGTGGACTGGATGGAAAAGAACGAGGACGTCTTCCGGCAGGAGCTGGCGGCGGTGCGCAAGGGACAGCACCGCGCTGTCAACATCCGCGCGCAGGCGCCGCGGAATTACGAGGCCGCGCCGCGACTGGAGGCCCTGCGCGGCGCGCGCTCTCCGCAGCCACCCTGGTTGCGTTTGATCTCCGACGGTTTCTACACGCTATGGCGGCCTGAGCTGCACGAGAGGACGCTTCTCTTTGCTCGTTCTGTGATGAGG
>JAAELY010000132.1 GCA_024226335.1 bacterium | reverse complement strand
TTTTTGGGCATTCGTTTCCTCAACTCCCTGATCGCGGCCTGTGTCGTCCGCTGTTCGAACCTGCGGATCTGCTGGCTCGCGTTCGCCGCCGACTTCCGACAGGGGGACAGCCCCCCAGACACCCCAGCAACGGTGTGGAAAATTCTGATCACCACGTGGAGTAGACTTTGGCCAGGCGGGCGATGGCGTGGCTCCAGGGCGCCTCGGAGTAGAGAAAATTTCGCAACCATCTCACGAACTTCACGCTACGTACGGTGAAGCGCCCGATCGCTGTCGCCACGTATCCGGCGCCGGCTCCCTTCGCCTCCTCCTCCCGCTTGGACTTGCGTTTCCTCTCGATGAGGTTGCAGGTCTGCTCGACATTCTCGATCTCGTCCTCGAGCAACACCATGAGGTTGTGCGTCAGGCAGATGAAGTTCGCGTGGGTGATTTTCGCGGTGTCGCTGCTCGCCCAAGATTTGCGCTCCAGCAGCTTGTTCTTCACCTCATCGAAAACTTTCTCGATGTCCCAGCGCGCCTTGAAGAGCAGCACGATCACCCACGCGGGCTGCCTCATCTCGGTGGTGAGGTATTTGTAGGTCGTGCCCTTCGGGTCGGTGTAGGTCACGCGGCGCAGCATCGTGCCGCCGCCGCCCGGCCCGACGAACTCGTCGGCGTCCACCCCGACGTTGCGCGGGTCCTCCCGGTCGAAGCCCGGCGTCATCCCAATGACCTGGATGTCCATGTTCGCCTTCTCGCGGCTGATGAAGTAGACGCCGTGGCGGCGCTTGGCCTCGGCCCAGAACGGAAAGTCGATACAGGCCCACTGCCACCTCATCAAAAGCGGAGCCTGACAGCAGGTCGCGACCGGAGGGAGGGACAATCCCAGACGACCATCACCTTGCGCCCGGTCTTCGCACCGAGGCGCAGCGCCTTGGTCCCCTTGCGCTTGAGCGCGTGCATGTCGTGCTCGTTGCCCCCGCCGGGTCTGATCTCCGCGAGCGTATAATGGCGCAGGTGGTGATCGCGCATCCCGAGGAGAAAGAAGTGGCCGGTCTGGGTCTTCTTCGCGACCTTGGCTCGCTCGCCCTTCTTCCCGGTCGGCTTCGCCTTTTTCGGCTTGTGCGGATCGTGGCAGGCAGCCTCGTGGAAGTGGCCGTCGCCGGCGTATATGTCGAAGCC
>JAAELY010000131.1 GCA_024226335.1 bacterium | reverse complement strand
GACACCTCGGCGTCGCATCAATCGTAGACGTCGCTGCGGTGTCCAACCCGAACGACAAGGATCACGAGCCGGTCGTCTTCGAGCTTGCAGATGATGCGGTAGTCACCGACCCGATATCGCCACAAGCCAGCCCAGATTCCGGAAAGGGATTGTCCGAGGCGTCTCGGATCTTCAGAGGCTCTGTCTTGGAGGAAGCGGCGGATCCTCTGTTGGACTCCTCGATCGAGCTTGGCGAGCTCTTTGAACGCCCGCGTGTCCCACTCAATCGTCCAGGCCAAGGAGGTTCTCCACCTCGCCCATCGTCAGCCGTTCGCCCGGGGTCTTCAGACGATCCACCGCAATGGCGACGTCCTCCCACTCGTCGAGCGCTTCGACAATAGCCTTGAGCGCGAAGTAGGAGGCGCTTTCCCCGAAGCGGGCGGCGAACGTCTCAAGGCGCTTCTCCGTGTTTGTGTCGATTTGGATGGTGAGCATCTTCAACCTCCTATCCTTAACCAGGGTGAGGGTATCACGCTTCGATAGCCCAGGACAGACCGTCGTGGGCGTGTGGCGGTTGGCCCCTACGTCAGCCTTCCAGCCAGGCATCGAGGTAAGGACGCAGGATCTCCCGTTCCAACTCCGGCCATTTCCTCGCTGCGACCTTGCATCCCACCGTGGGCCACTCTCGGGCCCTCACCGGACGGCCAAAAAAGCTCGACATGCGCTCGAGAAAACCGTCAGCGAAATCGTCCCGCTCTTGCTGGCGGAAGTGCCTGAGATTGAATTCAATCCCCCGCGATGACCCATAGTAGATCCCGAGGACGTGATCTCCGTCCGCGGTGCAGACGCGCTTGCCGGTCCGTGCATTCTTGACCAGGAATCTTTGTTTCTGAGCGGCCGTCGAGATCCCTTGAACGAGGGTGCGAACTCTCTCGGACAAGGAGCCTGGCAGCTCATCGGAGCCTGAATCCAGTCGATCCGGAGCCGGACCGGAAACCCACGACGGGACGAAGGCCGTGCGCGG
>JAAELY010000130.1 GCA_024226335.1 bacterium | reverse complement strand
ATCTTTGAACCAGAGCGCCGGAGTGCAGTAGTCGCCACCATGGGCCATGGCGCCGTGGACCGCGACGAAGACCGCCTGCGGGACCTCCGGAGACCAGACGTGGATCGTCCGGCCGACGCGGTCGGCGCAAGTCAGAGTCGCAAGCTCGTCCTCGAAGAATCTCATGGTCCTCGGCCCTGGCAAGGGTATTCAAATGGAGGAGTCGGGTACTTTCTCATCCAGGGGACTCGGCTGAGCATCAGTGGTCTGAGGTCCGGCTGGGTGCATCAAGCGGGTGATTTCCGCAGGCGGTTGCGGTCTACCGAGCAGAAAGCCCTGGATCTCATCGCAGCGCTGATCTTGAACGAAAGCCCGCTCCTCTGCGGTCTCGACGCCCTCGGCCAGCACCGACAGTCCCATCTGGTGGGCCATGGCGACGATCCCGGCCACCACAGCGGCGGCCTTCGGTTTCTCGACAGCCTCTTGGATCAGGGAGCGATCGATCTTGAGCTTCGCGGCCGAAAGGTGGGTAAGATGACGTAGCGAGGTCTGGCCGGCACCGAAGTCGTCGATACTGACCGCCACTCCGACCGCAGCCAGCTGTTGACAAAATCGAGCCGCGTCATCGAGGTCATCCAGCAGCGTGGTTTCGGTGAGCTCGATCTCCAGGCTGGCTGGCTCGAGCTCGAGCGCCTCGAGCATCCCGGCGATCCTGCGCGGCAGCTCGGGATCGTGGAAGTTACCGGCACTCAGATTGATGGCGAGACGGAGCTCGAAGAGGCCCATTCGGTGCCAGGATTCGAGTTGCCTCAAGCCACTCTTCAGGACCCATGCATCGATCGAGTCGATCAGTCCCGTGCGCTCGGCCATGGGAATGAATGCTCCTGGCTCGATCAGACCGCGTTCCGGATGCCGCCACCGGATCAGCGCCTCCAGGCCGATCCAGCAGTCGCCGCTCACGGACCAGATCGGCTGATAGAAGAGCACGAATTCAGAGTTCTCGATCGCGCGCTGTAGTTCGGTTTCCAGCCGCAATCGATCCCGCCATTCGCCGTGCTCCGCATGGGCAAAGAATCGGACGTTGGTGCCCCCGGTCTTCCTGATCCGCTTGCCTTCGTACATCGCGGCATCGGCGCTCGCGAGCAGGGTGTCGAGGTCTTCGCCGTCGCGTGGATAGATGCCGACACCGAGACTGCTCCTGAGTGTGACGACGTGGTCTCCGACCTCGAAGGGCCTCGATATGGCAGAGCTGATCCGGTGCGCCAGTCGCTCGACGTGGTCGGCGCCGTCCAGCCCCTCGAGGATGACCGTGAACTCGTCTCCGCCCAGCCGCGCCACCGTGTCCGAATCCCTGACGCAGCGCATCATGCGCTGCGCGACACCCTGAAGCAGTTGGTCGCCTGCAGCGTGGCCGTAGGCGTCGTTGACGCGCTTGAAATCGTCGAGATCGGCGAAGACGATGGCCAGGAGTTCATGGTTCCTCCGGGCATGCTTCAGCGCATGCGAGAATCGATCGTGGAAGAGGACTCGATTCGGCAGCCCGGTCAGCTGGTCGAAGTTCGCCAATTGCCAGAGTCGTTCCTCACTCAAACGGCGCTGGTCGACCAACGAATCGTGCTTGCGCTCCAGATCGAGATACTGGACCAGCGAGAGTCCTCCCAGGCAGGTCAGCCAGACCAGGACCAGATTCTCATGAACCTGGCGCGTAATTTCGTCGAAAAGTCCTGAACCGTAGACGGCGAAATGGACCAACGGCAGGAAGAGGGCGTAGGTCAGGAACGGCGCCCCTTGAGCCAGGGTCTTGATCGCCGTCCAGCGGGAATCGGCAGCGGCGGACTCGGTTCCGGCGACCGGCAGGGCCCGCAGTCGCACGATCGCAATGATGACGATACTGGGGAGCATCCAAAGCGCTGCCGGTCCCAGGTCCGCCGAAATGGCGCCGCGGAGCTGCAGCAGCTCGACCGAGTCGCTGGCCAGGAAGACTCCGACCACTGCTGCCATCAAGGCGAAGCACCGTCGCCAGCGAGCCGTTCGCGCGACCCGAGACAGTACCAGGAGCCGTGCTGCAAGATAGAGGTCGAGCGCGAGATAAAAGAACAGCGAAGGGGACCAGGACCAATACATATCTGGGCTCAGAACCGCGGGAACCACGACGAAGTAGGCAAACAAACCGAAGCTGAAGAGCACCGTTCCTGGCAATCGGTAGCGCCTGCTGATCCCGTGAATGCGGTGCTCGAAACGTAGGTCAGGGCGCCCGTCCACCGCCGCGAGCAGGAAGAGGTAGAAACCCAGGTAGATCGAGTCTCCGGCGAGGTCGAAAGTCGAGGTCCACCACTGGTCTGGCGTCAAGAGGTAAAGCGTCAGGATCACCGCCCATGCACCGAAGGCGCAGGCGACGGTGCGCCAAAAAGCACGCTCCTCGCGAACTGGTAGCTGAGCCAGGCCGGAGAGCAGTGCCACGATCGTCATCAGAACGAGAAACAGATCTGACCCGATCTCCAAGTAGTAGAGGCGGTCAACGAATCCGGGTATCGACCGCAGCGTGATCGCCACGACAGCGCCAGCGCTGGCGATGAGTACCACGCGATCCGTACGAAGTAAGGTCAAAGGGCCCGCTGCAGGTCTCATGGCGTCGTTTCTTCGGGTGCGCGTCCTGATACCGCCACTCTCTGGATCCCGGGAGTCATGCTACCAGCAACGATGTTCTTCCTCGCTTCCGCGAGCGCAGCGACATCCGGCCCTGGTGCAGCACTTCCTCGACTGCAAGGCAGGGGCGCTCAGAATCGAGGAGACGCCACGGTTCGCGCCCGGTGCCATCGCTATAGGATGAAGCTGCTTCGCCCGCGCGCGACTTCCGAATCGGTTGACCATATCCAGGCCGATTTCGCGCCTTATAGAAGAGAGGCCAGTCTGAGCCAGGATCGAGCTCTGGAAGCGCGGGATTCCCGGCACCGGAGGGCTTGGCTGCTTGTCCGGCT
>JAAELY010000129.1 GCA_024226335.1 bacterium | reverse complement strand
GTCGAGCGCAGACAAGCGGGCGCGATCACAGCGGAGAAACGAAATGAGCGGAGCGCCCCAACCCGTCGAGAGGCGAGTGCGCGTAAACGGAATCGAACTGGCCTTCTTCGAGTGGGGAAGCGAATTCCAGGGACGCTCCGCACCTGTTCTCTTTGCGCACGCCACGGGCTTTCACGCACGCGTCTGGGATCGGGCCATCGCGCTGCTCGGAGACCGCCACGTGCTGGCGCTGGATCAGCGCGGACACGGGCGCAGCGAGAAGGTCGAGATCAGCGACTGGAGTGTATTCGGGCGGGATTTGACGGCGTTCGTGCGAGAACTCGATTTGCACGATGTAATCGGCGTGGGGCACTCCATGGGCGGCTACGCCTTGACCGAAGCAGCCGCCGCCCTGCCCGATCGCTTCCAACGCCTGCTGCTGATGGATCCAGTCATCCAGGCACCCGATGTATACGGCGCGCACAATGCGTATACCGACGCATTTGGCGACATCGACCACCCGACCGCTCGGCGCAAGAATCACTTCGCCAGCTCCGAAGCAATGTTCGAGCGTTTCAAGGGCCGCGCGCCCTATTCCATTTTCGCACCTGATGTGCTGTGCGACTACTGCCAGTACGGGCTACTACCGGATCCCGAAACCGAAGGGTTCGTACTCGCGTGCCCACCGCGCATTGAAGCCAGCGTCTACATGAGCTCGCGCATCAGCTCCGAGGTGTACGAGAGCGTGCGCGCGATCCGCGTGCCGGTGCTGCTCTTGCGAGCCAAGCTCACACCGCCCGATCGCAATCTGATGGACTTCTCGTACTCACCGACCTGGCCCGGTCTCGTTGACGAGTTTGCGGATGCGCGCGAACATCACCTCGCCGACCGCACGCACTTCTTTCCGCTGGAAAGTCCCGAACTTGTCGCGGAGTTCGTACTGAACGACTCGACACCGACAGACACGGAGACCGGGCCAAAGGGCTGAGAGACTGAGCGAACGGACAAGGAGGAACAAGGACATGGAACCCGAAGCCGCCTTCTCACCCAAGCCTCCGATTGTCTACGCGGGCGGACTGCTGCTGGGATTCGCCGCAGCGTTCGTCGTCGACGCGAGCTTTGCCGCAGATAGCACCCTGCGCCTCGGCTCCGGACTGGCCTTGATCGCATTCGGAGTCGCGCTGGTCGGGGTATGCGAACTCGCCTACCGGAATCGGGGCGAAGACATGAACCCCGACGTCGCGACCTCCCAACTCGTGGCGTCGGGCCCGTTCCAGCGCTCGCGCAACCCGGTCTACCTGGGCATGACTGCGATCCACCTGGGCATCGGCATCGCCGCCGACAACGGATTCATCGTGGTCTCCGGAATCGCCGTGCACATCTGGATTGCTTGGATCGTCGTACCCGCCGAAGAACGCTATCTGAACGCGAAACTGGGCGAGGAATACGCAGACTATTGCGCGCGGGTGCGGCGTTGGCTGTGACCCGACCAGGCCGCCGCAGCGGGTGGCGGAAACAGGTTGCGATGAGAGACACCGGCCCGCACAGCTCGGGGCATTTGCGAACATCGCGATTGCAGGTGAAATCCAATGCCGACTGAATTCGCATCACAGGCACTCGACAGGCTGCGCGACGGAAGCCACTTCGAGTGGTACATCATCCCGATCCTCGTGATCGTGTTCTACATCTACGCGGTAGAAGTCGAACGCCGCAACTGGAATGTGTTGTTTGCGGGCCTTGCATTCTGGGGCATGGACTGGTTCAACGAGATCTGGAACGGCCTCGTGTTCCACTTCACGCAGTACGCACCGATGTGGGCCACGCCCGGCGACAGCGCCTATGTGATCTTGATCGGGCTCAACATCGAAATCTGTTTGATGTTCGCGTTCATGGGCATCTACGGCGCGAAGCTACTGCCTGCGGACAAGTCGCTGCGAATCCTGGGCATCCCCAACCGCTGGTTCCTGGCCGGAGTCAACGCGGCGTTATGTGTGATCGTGGAGATCTTCCTGAACGCGGTCGACGCCCTGACCTGGGACTGGGCGGGCTGGAGCACGCGCAGCCCCATCCCGATCTTCCTATTCGGCTATCTCCACTTCTACCTGGTCGCCTTCTGGGTGCACGACATGGAGAGCGTTCGCCAGAAGGCCATCACCGTCGGGGCGATCTTCGCACTCGACGCGGTCTGTCTGATCGTTTTCGGAGCCGTACTGGGCTGGATCTAAGCAGGCGCGGAGCACTCTATTTCATGAATACGGCGGCGCCCTCTGCGGGAATCGCCGCGTGCTGTCCGTCCAGAATACTCTGCATGCGCGATTCGACTGCCGCCTTCGTGCCCTCGTGCGTGAAGATGTAGAAGCGCTCATCGCAGATTGCCTCGAACACGAGTTGAGCCACCTGCTCCGCCGGCAGCCCGGCCTCGATGACGGCCCGCATCAACGCTTGCCCCTGTTCCTGCTCTTCCGTCCTGGGTGCGGCGTCCGGGCGGTTGCGCTCTGCATCCCAGAGACGCGTACTCACGAAGCCCGGACATAACACCGACACACCTACTTTGGAGCCGAGGGCCTGAAGATCACCGGCCAGGGTTTCAGACAAGGTCACGACGCCGTGCTTCGAAACGTTGTACGGACCGCACCCGGGTGCAGATACGAGCCCAGCCATCGATGCGGTATTGACGAAGTGTCCATCATTCTGCGCGACGAGGTGCTTGCCGAAGACCCGTACACCGTGGATGACCCCCCAGAGATTTGGCCGCAGCGTGAACTCCCAGTCCGCGGTCGAGAGTTCCCACATCGGCCCACCCGAAGCGACTCCGGCGTTATTGCATACGACGTGAGCCGCTCCAAAACGCTCGAACACCGCTTCGCCGAGCCCGTCCATCGCCGCCGCGTCGCCAACGTCGACTCGCTGGGCCAGCACCTCGACCCCTTGGGCTCGGATCGCCTCCGCAGCTTCTTCGAGCGGGTCCGCGTCAATGTCGACCAGAACGAGTTTCATGCCCTGCTGGGCGAATCGGACGGCCATCGCGCGACCGATACCACTGGCGCCGCCCGTTACGATCGCGACCTTGCCTTCGAAATCCTGCATTCTCGTCGTCTCCTGACGCAGCCCGAGCGGCGCGCCTCAGCCCACGTGCTTGCGCAGGAAGGCCACCATTTGAGCGATGCTCTCCCGCGCCTGGGGAAAGAACTCCATCTGTACGTAACCGTGAGGCATGGCATCTACGACGACATGCTCGTGCTCGATGCCGGCTTTCCGGAGTCTCGCCACGAGTTCTTCGGCTTGCGCGACCAGCGGATCAGCGCCACCGACTAACACGTGAGACGGCGGGAGTTTCTCGGCCTGCCAGACCGGGCTCACTCGCGGATCCTCGAGGACACTCGGTCCCGGATCCGCCCCGAGATACGAACCCACCATGAGTTGGGTCATCTTCGGCCCGAGATCGGCCATCGGGCCCTCGGGAAATCCCATACCCTCTGGAACCTCACCGATCCTGGCAAAATCGAAGACGCCGTAGATCAACAGGGCCGCAGATATCCTGGGCGCATCGGGCTGGTCGCGAAGTGCGACCGCCGCCGCGGCCGAGAGATTGCCGCCCGCGGAATCCCCTCCCACGGCAAGCCGCGAAGCATCGCCTCCGTACTGGTGTGCGACCTCGGCCGCCCAGCGAATCGCGTGCACACAGTCCTCGAACGGTGCAGGAAACGGCGCTTCGGGTGCGAGTCGATAGTCGACGTTGATGACCAGATAGCCGGCCTCGGCAAAGCGATAGGCGAGCTTGCGATGCGTGAGGGGACTGCCGCAAATCCAGCCGCCGCCGTGCAGATAGACCAGAACTGGATGTGGACCCTTGCCCGTGGGCACGACGATGTCCGCCGTCACGCGCTCGCCATCGATTTCGCGCACGAGCACGCCTTCGTGAAAAGCGCCGACCTCCGGCAGATCGACGTTGATCATACCGGCGAAGCTCGCAAGCATCTCTCGCATCTCCAGAGGTGTCTCGGGAGGCTTTGCGCTGAACAACTGGTTGAGGATATCGCCGCCGGGTGCGGCCGGAGGGGCGTCGCTCATCTCTTGTTCTCCTCGACTGGCCGACGATTCGGAGTAAGCAGCGGACAGCTTACACCAGAAGACTCCGGCTACTGCGCAAGCTCGCCGCCGCCTGCCCAGGAACAGATCGGGCAACCGGCGGGATCGTGTCCGCGGGCCGGACAGTGCTCGCGACCAAAGTAGATGATTTGCAGGTGAAGTCGGTTCCAGGCGGATGAGGGGTAGAGCCTCATGAGATCGCGCTCGGTCTGACGCACGTTCTTCCCCGAACTCAGTCCCCAGCGCGCCGCCAGTCGGTGAATGTGCGTATCGACGGGAAAGGCCTCGAGCCCGAAACCCTGGCTCATCATGATCCCGGCCGACTTGCGCCCCACGCCCGGCAGGGCTTGAAGCTCAGGGTAACTCCGGGGCACCTGCCCAGCGTGGCGTTCGAGTAGAAGCTTCGAAAGCGTCGAGATCGCCCGGGACTTGCGTTCGGAAAGACCCAGCGGCCGGATGATCTTCTCGATCTCGGGAATGGAGACCTGCGCCATCTCCTCGGGCGTCGAGGCGCGCGCGAACAGAGTCGGCCGAACGGCCGCCACTCGCTTGTCCGTACACTGGGCCGAGAGCACGACCGAAACCAGTAACTGGTAGGGACGCGGATGGGGACCGGGAGCCTCCAGGTCCGGATAGAGTCGATCCAACGTTCGGTGAATTCGCTTCGCCTTGCGCACGAGCGCTGCATCGAGCGGTTTTTCGACGACGGACTGGCTCACTTCTGGACCCCACCCCAAACACGGTACACTCGGGTTAGTATCCCATGGAACCCGAGTGCATTGCCCCCGCGCTCACAGGAGAAGCCCGCGATGTCCGCACCACGGCTGCAACTCTGGGAAACGCTCAACAAGAAGCAGTTCGATCAGATCGATCGCGAGCGAGCCGTGGTACTCGTTACCTGTTCACCTCTCGAGGTGCACGGCCCGCACCTGCCACTGGGCGCAGACGCTTTTGAGGGCGAGGGACTGGCGGAGCGAGCGCTTCAATTCGTCCCCGAGCATCACCACGATCGCACCTTTCTAAAGTTGCCGTTCATCTATGTGGCCAGTGACCCCGTGCCCCAACCCGGATCGATTGCATTTCGACCCTCTACGATCATCTCCGTGATTGAAGACCTGGGCCGCTCACTCGCCGCTCAAGGCTTCAAGAATGTGCTCGTATCGAACTTTCACGGCAGTCCGCGTCACTTCCTGGCCGTCGAGACGGGGTGTGATCGGGTCGCCCGAGCTACGGGTATTCGCATGCTCTGCATCTTCTCCGCGATGCTCTCCCGTCTCGAGGTCGAGGGCTCCGAACTCGGTGACGTGCTCGGGCACATCGACGGCGTCGAAAAGCACGACTTTGACGCCGATACCCACGCTGGATTGGTGGAGACCAGCCATCTACTGGCTCTACACCCGGAGTGGATCGACCCGGACTACAAGTCGCTGCACAAGCGCTCGGCGAGCATCTGGGCGGAGGAACTCGGTATCGCCCACCAGAAAGCGGGCGAAATCAGCCCAGCGGCCATCCCCGCAATGCTGCGCCAGTTCAAGAACTCGCTGCGCTTCTTTTCCACGGAGACCTACTCGGGAAGTCCCGGTAAAGCCACGGCGCAACTGGGCGAGGCTTTTCTCGATGTTCTCGGGGAGCAGGCGGGTGCTGCAGTCGGTGAGTTGCTCGACGACCGACTCCCCGAAAAGCTATGGCATTCGCCGGCCTGGAAACTCAGACAGATCTTCGTGAACCCACTGGCCGTCCGTCTCTTCGATCGCCTTCTGGACGCACCCAAGGCGGTCGGATAGCCGGGATGAACACGACCCAACCCGCGCAAACCAAGACATGACGTTTTTCATCCTCCTCACCCTCGTAGCCCTTGCAGCGCTTTTGATGGCCGAGTACGCCGGTAGCCGCAGAGGCGTCTGGATTGCAAAGCCGCTCGCGTCCACCGGGTTCCTGGCGGTCGCCATAGCAGCCGGAGCTCTGGACGGTTCAGCGGAGGGTGGCGGACCCGACGGCCGCTACGGTTTGCTCGTGCTACTGGGACTGGTGCTCTCCTGGTGGGGAGATGTCTTCCTGATTCCCGACGACCGTCCTCGCATCTTCCAGGCCGGTATCGCGAGTTTTCTGCTCGGGCACGTCGCCTACGTGGTGGCCTTCGCGAGTCTAGGCCTGCAGCCGTTGGCCGCCGTGGTGACTACCCTGATCTTGATCGCCCCGGTGCTGAAGATCCTGCGCTGGCTGCGCCCTCACCTTCCACCTGATATGACGATTCCCGTCTACGCCTACATCGTCGTCATCACCTGCATGATCATCTGCGCAGTGGGAGCGGTCGCGAACGTGGGCAGGCCCATGATTCTGTTAGGCGCACTGATGTTCTACGTCTCCGACCTGGCCGTGGCGCGCGATCGCTTCGTGGCCACGGGATTCGACAACCGCATCTGGGGGCTGCCGCTCTACTAC
>JAAELY010000128.1 GCA_024226335.1 bacterium | reverse complement strand
TGTCGTCGAAACATCAGATTCTCCCTTGGTTACGCTTGCGTTCGGTCTCGATCTTCGTCGCGACCGCTTCCATCTCTTCTTCGATCTTCTCTCGTCTCGTAGAGTCCTCTATCACTTTGTCGAGGATCTTCTTCGAGCGTGAGGTCCGGGCTCGGGCCAGGGGGAACTCGCCATCCTGCACCGACCACACGGTCTTCTCTTGAAAGTCTTTGATGTGCTTCAGTAGCATCGGCTCGATGTCCAGCGTCCACGCTTCGGTGGTGACGAGGATCTCGGCACGCTTCGCTCGTTCGAGGAGTCGCTGGAGTCCCTCGTACTTCTGTTGGAGGGCCCCGACCTGCTGCTCTCTACTCTGGTTCATCGCGGGGGCCCCTGGGGCGGTGCGCCCTGCGGAGGCTGGGGAGCTCCCGGCGGTGCGTCGCCTACGGGGAGTTGCTGGACCTTCTTGATCAGCTTGTCGACGTTTCCTCCGTGGTCGAATTCTTCCATCATCATCCGGGCGACCTCGACGGCGTCAATCTCGACTCCAGCGGCCTGGAAGCCTCCTGCGGTCTGCAGTCCGATCAGCCTGTCGGTCATCTCCAGGAAGTCCTGCCGGCGGCGCCCCGTAGCCTGGTCGAGCGCCTTGACGTTGAAGGCGTACTCGAGCTCGGCGTCGAGCTGCTCGGGGAGGATCGTGGCGAACGGAGCCGAGGGGTTCCCGGGGAGCCGGATCCGCTGCGGCTTCGTCATTCGCTGCTTCGCGGTCTGGTGCATCGCACGCGCCATCGGGCGGTAGAGCTCGTAATCCATCTTCGAGATCCACGGAGCGATCCTCGACGAGGCGTTGTTGTTCATCATCTCCATACCCTTCGCCGTCTTCGTCAACCGCTGGGTATCTTGCGTATTGAGCCCGCCCATGTAGTCCGAGATCCCCGTATTCGACTGCAGGAGATCTTTGAAGAACCCGATGAACCACACGAACGACTGCGGGAGGTCTTTCATCTCCAGCGGTGCGACGGAGGCGCGTGGGTCCTGGATCCAGTTCTGCTCGCCGGGCCCGAGGTAAAGCTCGTCCTGGTCGGTCATCTCGGGGTCGATCACAAACGACGACTCGACAATCTTCCGTGCGTTGTCGAACCCGATGTTCGTAAAGTCGTTGATCGCGAGCAGGATCTGCTCGACCGGCTCGACGAGCCCAATCGGTCGGTTCCCGCAACAGTCCAGCGACGGCTCGTAGACGACGTAGCTCGGTTTCGCGTCCCAGGTCGCGAGAAGCTGATTCTTGACGAGGTGCTTCTTGTCGAGGATCTGCACGAGGCGCTTCTCGAATACCGGGTAACCGTTCTTCTTCTTACTGGTCTCGACCCAGCCCTGAATTTCGATCCGCTGGTGCGGCTTGTGGGTGCTGTCGCCTGCGCGGACGTTGTCGCCGTAACCGCCTTCGAGTTGCAGCCGCTTCAGGGTGTACTGGTCGTACCCCACGGCATCGCCTGCGGAGATCTCGAACGGCTCCCACTCGCCGGAGGCGATCATGCGCTGCACTTCGGAGAACGTCATGTACGAGCGCTCGACGGTGAAATCGGCCTCTTCGTACCAGCGCGATGTCCCGCTCCACCAGAAGTTGAACGGGTCGACGTAGTCGAACATGAACTTCGACTCGGGCTCGGAGTCGACCCACTGGAGCTTCGTCTCGAGCACCTGGCCTGCGACCTCGACCGGGACGCGCTTGAGAATCTTCGTCGGGGTCGGCTTCTCCATCCGGTGCTTGATAATCCCGCGGCCCATCGAGATAGCCGACTCTTTCGTGAGCTCCATCTTCGAGTACATCCGCGGGATCCCGTTGATGAACTGATGGTTGATCCACGCGGCGATCTGGTCGGCTCTCCCGCGCCCGACCTCTTCGAGTGGGATAGCGTCGATCAGCCGGTCGCCGGCTTGCCACGGCGCCATCAGCTTGGCCGCGACAACCTTCATGATCGGCCAGGCGAGGCCGACGCCTACGTTGGAGTGGTAGTCGTCGGGGTCGACTCGCGTCTCCATGTAGTTCTTGATGTATTTGTAATAGATGTAGTGGTCTTGGCACCAGTCCTGTTCGTGCTCGTCCCGCGTCGATGAGTACGCTTCGAGCGCCCAGCGCAGGATGTAGTCGGAGTCCTTGTCGCCGGTTGGGGCGACGTCGTTCCGGTCTCTGTTTTCCTGAAGCAGCGGCACGGTTTACTCCGAGGGTTCCCCGCCGTTGATGTACGCCGCGGCGACCTCTTCGCACTCGACCTGCTCGGAGGTGTGCGAGATAGAGGTCCGACCGGTCCTTGCGACCTTGTTCTTGTCCTTGCCTTCCTCGACGTGCTCCTCGATCGGGTCCATCACCGATGGCCGGACCTCGACGCGGTTGTCGCGGTTGCAGTTGGTGCAGCGGTGTTTCGAGATCCTCGGGGAG
>JAAELY010000127.1 GCA_024226335.1 bacterium | reverse complement strand
GCGTTGCTGAGTCAGCGCTTGTTCGCTTCTCGGATGGAGCTTCCGGTCTGGTTGAAGCGCTGCTACGAGCGGCGCATTCCGACCCGCAGACTGCCGGGTGGGCGGAGTCACGAGCTCTCGTACGCGTACTGAGGCTGGTGAATGGGGCAGATGGCCTTGTCGAGGAAGACCCAGGGACTCGTCAGGCGCATTCTTCGGACCACAACTCTCCGATTGCGGTAGGAACGGCCCTTCACCGGTGAGGCCATTCGGCCAATGAGGCACCGAGAGATCGCCGAGAAATGTTGTCTCTGCCTTGATGGGAATGGGGATCAGGTCGTGAATCGGCCCGGGTTCTCCCGGAGAGGGCATTAGCGGGTTTTCCCACGGTTATCCCAAGTTTCTCGGGGACTGTCGGAGTATAGTGTAGGCTAAGCTCCGGAACTCGGCTCCTCCGTGTCTGATCTTCCAGACGGATCCAGCGTCGATCTCCGAGGGGGAGTACTAGTTGGCTGATTCCACTGGAGTACTAGAATTCGAGGGCTGGGAACTCGATCTAGATCGAGAGGAATTGCGACGCGACGGCGTATCGTACGACATCCAGGCCAAGCTCCTTGAGCTTCTGCTCCATCTAGCGCGCAACCGGGATCGCACAGTTTCACGAACTGAACTCTTCAGCACCGTATGGGCCGACGTTGTGGTTTGCGACGATGCGGTTTCCAGCGCTCTCAAGGACCTCCGCAAGCTCTTGGGTGATGACGGTTCGCGTCAGCGGATCATCCAGACCCGACGCCGAATCGGCTACCGATTCGTTGCAGATGCAGTGCGGATTGGGGAAGACCGAGGCACGGTTCGTCGATTGCCTCTCCAGATACCTCCTATGAGACCGAAAACAGATGCCAGTCGCAAGACGCCGCTTCTGGGTAGACGCACCGAACTCGCGGCGCTCGAGCGCTATCTAGACGATGTTTCCGAGGGTCATCCACGAATCGTATTGATCTCCGGTGACGAAGGCATTGGCAAGTCGCGCCTGGTTGAGGAGTTCACGGGAGTTGCTCAGAAACGAATTCGATTGATTGGAACCGGACACGCAGTTCCGGACAGCGGCTTTCCATATAGGCCGGTAATCTCGGCGCTCGGAACTCTGGTCGTAGAGTCGGATGAATTCGAAGAGGAGTCCTATGGTGAAGACCTCGCACCGATTCGCGAACTGCTCCATCCGGATCCGAACAGGGCTATCGACTGGGAACAGAACCTCAGCCTCGACGCGAAGCGCGAGCGCGGTGAGTTGTTCTCGTCCCTGACAGGTGCGCTAATACGATTGGCAAACGATCAGCCGATTGTTCTGGTGATTGAAGATGCTCATTGGGCCGACTCCGCAACACTCGAGCTGATCACCCACCTTTCGCTCGTGCTGGACTCCCAGGCGCACCCCGTCCACTGCCTTTTGATAGTGACGACGCGCGGAGGCACGCCTGAGGATACTCTGGTAGACGCCGCGATGGAGCGAATCGAGAGATCGGATATTGCTCGGCGCATAAGACTCGAGGGCCTAGATGAGCTGAGCACAAGTCGTCTGCTGGATGATTGCAAACTCCGTCATGTCGACCGCGAGCTCGGACGCGGGGTGTTCCAAGCATCCGGCGGAAATCCCTTTTTCGTTCGAGAGTTGGCCACCCACCTGTTGAGAACTCGACCAACGCCTGGAGATAGCTCGCTCAGTGTTCCCTCAAGCATCGTCTCCCTCCTGGGTGAGCGTCTAGGCCAGCTCTCGGACGAATGTATCGATGCGCTATCGGTAGCCTCCTACTTTGGTGATCGATTCAGCCGTCTGGCGTTGTCAGCCGCGACTACCCTCCACGACATCGAGCTCGAGGACCTGCTTGCCGAGGCCCTTGATGCGGGCGTCCTGCAGCGAGACGGGCAAACGTTCTGTTTCGAGCACGCAATGATCAAACTTGTTCTTCGCTCACGTGTTCCGGAGGAACAACGCGGACAGATTCACGCGCTGATCGCGGAAGTCCTCGAGGCACTGTATGCCACCTCGGCGGACGATCATGGGCACGCGCGCCACCACGCTCTGGAAATCTCAAATCACCTGATCCGTGCCGGGGGGGAGGTCGAGACCACGCGCGTGATCGCATACGCCCGAGAAGCCGGTGAACAGGCGTTTGCGATCTGCGCTTGGGCCGAGGCAGCGCGCCACTTCGCGGCTGCAGCTGACGCCGCACTACAGCAGGGAGATGACGAGCGCGCGAGATTACACTTCCGAGCAGCCGTTGCATTCAATCACGACCTCAGGGCCGAAGAAGCAGTCTCCCACTACCGTAACGCGATCGCCCTGTTCATCGACATAGGCGATAGGAAGGGTCTCGTCTGGGCACGCATGTTCTTGCTGCGTGCCCGGATCACGATTGCAGTCGACTCCTATGGGGCGGAGGTCGAGATCGGACCCCTGCAGGATGCCATCGATTCGCTCGGACGCGAAGAAGCAGTGCTCAGGGGCCTGGCTCTCGAGACGATCGCGGAAGCCTATTGGATGGCGGGAAAGAAGCAGAAGGCGACTGAGGCCGCGGCCAGCGCGCTTGTGATCGGTCACAACCAGGACAACGACGTCCTATGTCACTACGCCTGCCTTGGTCTGGCTTTATCCGCTTATCACGAACTCAACATCGTCGAGGCGTTGGACCATTGGAAGCAGGCCTTCGCTCATGCAGAACGATCCAGAGATCCTTGGCTGCAAACGGTGCCACCTGCGCGAATAGCAATGAGTCAGGTCGTTCTGGGCCAGCATGAGGCGGCACGCACCACCACGCATTCAGGTCTCGATCTCGCAAGGCGCGCGCAGAACTGGTCCGAGATTTCGATGGTCCTCGCGCAGCAAGCCGTCCTTGCGTTTGCCGGCGGCGAGTTTTCACGTGCTGCAGACCTGGCTAGCGAGGTTCTGGTATTGATCGAACGCACTGGGTATCCGTGGGCGGGACCTGTTGCAGTTCCGCTCTTGGCGGCCAGCGAAGCGTTCCGAGGCGAGTTCGGTGCCGCAGAGGCTGCGCTTGATCTGCTCACCGAGCCGGGTCGCATTTTCGCGAAACCCAGCCGGGGGATGAGCTTGATACGCGATGCCTATCAAGCTTGGGTAGGTGAACGTCCGGGTGGGACACCACGTCTGTCAACACCGAAGATACGACGACTTGCCGATGTGCTTGCCCGACACGGTTCCGACCCATTCTCCGTTGGCGCGGCTTGCGCACTTGCCGAGGTCGGTGTTCGCAGGAACGAGCCGAAGTTGATCGACGCTCTGCTTCCCCTCTTGAGTCATGCTTTGGAGAGGGGAGTCGTCTTCGGACCGGCATGCCCGATTCTCGTGCCACGCGTGATCGGTCAAATGGAAGCCGTACGAAAGAATTTCGACAGAGCGCGCTTTCTGTTGGAGCAGGCAGTCGATATCGCAAGGCAGTCGGAAGCAACGCTCGAGCTGGGGCTCAGCCAACGCGACTTGTCGCAGGTACTCAAGGTTTCCGATCACGACGGTGCTACTGCAGCGACCGAAGCCGCCGAGATCCTCTGCAGTTTGGGTCAAAAAGCTCTCTCCGAGATGAGCGTATTTGGCGAGCAGCCGTGGGCCACTGATCTCTGACCTCCTCAGATTGCCAACAGTCCTGACAATTCAATAAGCAGTCCTGACAATACAAAGGAGTTCCCCAACAATGCCTGGTGCAATGCCCGGACAGATCGCGAAGGGCCATATTCTGAAGCGCATCGACGAGACACTGAATGACTTATCTCCAGGCGGTGGTAGAGCTCTGTTCCTCTCCCGCCTGAAGGCGCAGAACCCGGACGGCAGTCCCACGGAGTCTCTCCTCACGATCCTCGGTGATCCCGCGCTGTTCGGGTTGCGTCGCAAGGACATCAAGCACCTGGAAAAGGACTGGTTCAACGACAACCAGGTCGATGGGCGGCGCCGCAGTTTTTGGCCCAGTCAACAGCCGATCGAACCGCTGCTCCGACACGGCATGACGTTGGCGATCGAGACCGCGAATACCTACGCGTCTTCTGCCCTGCCCATGGACGTGTACTGGATCTGCGCCGGAGATTCGTTCGAAGTGACAACTTGCGTCGGAAGCGCGCAGGCAACTACCTTGATCATTACATCACGACCCGAGATGTCAGACCGATTCCCGAGTGCATTTGAGGACCGAACTGACCTCGAACCGATTTTCACTGCGCGACCCACGAAGCGTGGCCCTGGTGAAGATGAGATCAGGCTGACACAGGACTATGTCGAGTTCGTTCGGCCGAAGGCGGAATCGGCGGGTCCGAGCTGAGGCGCGGTCCACGACGGCTAGTCGATCCAGGGAGCGCACGGGGTTCACAGCAAGGGAGTAGGACGTGAATCCAAGAATACGGGACGAACGCGCGAAGTCCGTTGTCGGGAATGTGTAACTCGTAAAGGCGCGGCTTCGGACGCAGATTCAGCCTAACGTACGATCGTTCGCCATGCGTTGAGATCACAGAGACGCCGTACGTTCCTACCGGGCCCTCTAGCAGGCTGCCGAAAAACGATTTCGAGACGCAGTCGAAACCGAACGGATCATGGTATTTGCTCGCGAGGGCCCCGAGCTCTGAAGTAGATTCATACACATAAGTGAGTACAAGGACGTGCAAGACGACTGGCTACAGTGGTTGCATTCATTAGTCGAGTCGATGCCAACTCCGGCAACGGTCTTTACCACCCGATCGCGGGTTGATCCCAACCTTCCATTGAGCGGGGCAAACGAAGCCTTGGCCGGGATGCTCGGACACTCACTCGATGATTTGCGCGGGCTCACGATCCCTGAAATCAGTCACCCCGAAGACGCTGCGCGAGATTCCGCCCTCTTTCTCGAACTGTTGGCCGGAAAGAGTACTCATTACACGATCGAGAAACGCCTTCTCCACGCTTCGGGATTCTTCTTTCCCTGCTTTCTGACCGTCTGGATCGCGGGTCGCTCTGACGACCGGATTACCTGCTTGGCGACGGCGACCGACATCAGCGAAGTGAAAAATCTGGAAGAGGCAATGCACAGCTCCGAGCATTTCGTCTCGGCGACTTCCGATCACATCTCCTTTCTGGGATTGGATTACCGCTACGTGGCTGTCAACGACAGCTACTTGCGAGCTCACGAGATGTCTCGAGAGGGGATTGTGGGCCATACGATCGCTGAGTTGCTCGGTCCCGATACTTTCAACGACCTGATCAAGAACAATATCGATCGGTGTTTCCAAGGGGAGACAATCAACTACGAAGCGTGGTTCAACTTCCCGGCTGAGAATCGGCGCTGCATGGCCGTCACCTATGTCCCCAGCAGGGATGTGGACAGGAAGATCGTTGGTGCTGTCGTGAGTTCTCGCGACATCACCGAAATCCGCAAACTCCAGACCGATCTCGCCAGATTCCAGAAGCTCGAAGCCATCGGGCGACTTTCCGGCACCGTGGCCCATGACTTCAACAATCTGTTGATGGTCATCAGCGGAGCGACTGAGCTGGCCCGGGTGGGGGCGAACAAGGGGAAAGACATTCGCGTCCATCTCGAAGAGATCGATGCCGCCGCCGTAAAAGCCTCGGAACTCACCGGGCACCTGCGTACGTTCAGTCGGGGTCAGGATCTGGAATTCGAAGAGCTTGATGTATCACGGGCCGTGCGCGACTTCGTACCTTTGCTTCGCTCGTCCATCGGAAAGAGCGTAGAGATCCAGACCTCCTACCCCTCCAGGCCGATGATGGCTCGACTCGGCGCATCACAACTCGAGCAAGTCCTTCTGAACCTCGCCCTGAATGCACAGGATGCCATGCTTGGAGGGGGCACTCTGTCCCTGACGATCGAGATGGTCCCGCTGGAACCGGGCGAGGTCGGAGACTCGGGCGGAGGCAAGCACGTCATGGTCAAGATCGCGGACACCGGCGACGGAATGTCTCCGGAGGTACTCGAGCGGGCCTTCGAGCCGTTCTTTTCCACCAAGGAAGTCGGAATGGGAACCGGTCTCGGACTGGCCAGCGTGTACGGCATCGTCAAGCAGAGCGGTGGCCAGGTGGATGTGCACAGTCGAGTCGGAGAAGGCACTGAATTCCGCATCTTCTTTCCGGCACTCGAAGAGGCTTGAGTTCCGGACGGAGCCCCGTCCCCGTTCGTTTGCCTGTAGAATCGAGGCAATTCGCGTCGCTGCTGCGACGCTGACGGGCTGGGCCGGGAGAGAGCATGAATCCACGCATCGTCTTGATCGGCGCTGGAAGCGCGCAATTTGGCTTCGACACCCTCGGAGACATCTTCCAGAGCGAAACTCTGGTGAATGCCGAGGTCGTATTGCACGACATCAATGCGACCGCGATGGAGCGAGTTCGCGCTGAGGGACAGAAGTTCATCGACGAACACGACCTCGACGTCACGCTCATCACCACAACGGAGCGCAAAGAAGCGCTACAGGGGGCGGACTTCTGCTTGATCTCCATTGAGGTCGCGGATCGCTTTGCACTCTGGGAACAGGACCGGACCGTCCCGCAACAGTTCGGCTTCCGTCAGGTCTTCGGCGAAAACGGTGGACCCGGTGGGCTCTTCCACTCTCTGCGCGTGGTGCCGCCAATTCTGGAGATCTGCGCAGACATCGAATCCATCTGCCCCGACGCCTACGTCTTCAACTACAGCAATCCGATGAGTCGCATTTGCACGACGGTGCATCGCAGATTCCCGGACCTGCGCTTCGTCGGTCTGTGCCACGAGATCGCTTCCATACGACACTACCTGCCGACGATCCTGGGGACTCCGTTCGACAACATCCGCTATCGCGCAGGTGGCTTGAATCACTTCAGCGTGCTTCTCGAGGCGAGTTATCGCGACAGCGGGCGCGATGCCTATCCGGATATCCGTGAGAAGGCGGCCCCCTACTTCGAATCCCTGCCTGATCTCGGCAGCCTGATCCGCACACTGCTCGAATCCCAGGCCGGATCGACTCCCGGGAGCGAACCGGCCTTGCGCGAAAACGCGCAGCCCTGGGCGGAGCGCGGACTGTTCCGCGCGTTGCTCGAGAAATTCGATTACCTGCCCATCACGACGGACAGCCATCTGGGTGAGTACGTGCAATGGGCGCACGACGTCGTCGATCACAAGGGCATTCTCGACTTCTACAACTACTACCGGGAGTGGATCGGGCGTTCGGACCCAGAGATCAAGACCACGCTGAGCGAGCGCTTCGTACCGATCATCGAAGGAATCCTGACGGACCAGAGTTACGAAGAAGCGGCGGTGAACATCCCCAACCGTGGTTTGATTCCGGATCTCCCCGAGTTCATCGTCGTCGAAGTGCCGGCCACAATCGACGCTCAAGGCGTTCACGGAATTCCACTGAGCGACTATCCAGTCGGCTTCCGGGGCCTGCTGCAGAATCAGGTCGCCGTCCACAGCCTGACCGCCGAGGCCATCTTGACCGGATCCAGGGATCTCGTGTTGCAAGCATTGCTGGTGGACCCTGTCGTCGACAAGATGGGCGCGGCGGAGGACTTGCTCAATACAATGCTCGATCTGCAGTCCGACCATCTCGGCTACATCAGTTAGGCCGTTACCAAAGAAACCCGTTGGGGAACGGAGATATGCGCGTCGGACCTCATTTGCCTGCTTTCGGATTTGCGCGGGTGTTGCCTTTGATTGATGAGGTTGTGCTTCTTCTCTGTTTCTGAAGATTCGCGCTTCGGATTCCGATCAGCTGAGGATGGAAACATTCTCTCTCTCTGGAATTACTGCGCCTCGTCGACTCGGGACGCTCGTCTGCTGGGCCGCCGTCGCCCTGTGTGCCGCCGGTTGCGCTTCGAACCGGACGCCAGATCAGATCGACCGGCTTCTGTCCGACGCGATGTCGGCTGCGAGTTCGCGTCATGCCGAAGGCCTGCACGCCGAGGCGGCCGTGATGCTCGATGCGGTCGAAGGCGTCGATGACCAGTACCCCGGACTGACGGAGTTGCAGGAATCGATTGACCCGGCCATCCGGGCCAGTATGCAGCGAGGTCCGCTGGGTATGAACTCCAAGCTTCGACCCGGAGTCAAGCGCTCAGGCGTGGTGCGCGCGCTCTTGTACCTGCCGGATCGCATCCTCGATCTCATGGACGTCGCTACCGTGGGGGTGCACTTCGGTCCCGGAGTATTCCTCGATTCGCACCTGACGCGGGGACTCCAGGCAAGCGGGGGATTTCGTTCTACCGGTGGGCTGGGTCTTCACGGGCATCGTTCACTCGGATTCAAAGCGCAGGCCGAGGCAGGACTGACTGTGGTTGCCGTCGGTGCACAGAGCTACGGAGGTACACTGCTCGGCACATCGGGCGTAAAAGGCAGCGCCGACAGCATGCTAGGCTTGCACTCGCCGTCCGCCCGGCTGTATCAGGATTTCCGCGACTACTGGGCGATCGGGGCCAGCGCGACTGCAGCATTTGTCGGATTCGAATTCGATCTACACCCCGTGCAACTGGTCGACCTCTTGGCCGGATTTGTGGGTGTGGACTTCCTGAACGACGACCTGGGTCGCACGCGCAGCCTGGAACTCGACGCCGTGGAACCGACATTGTTGGCCGAAATGTGGAAGGTCCAGCGCTCGCGCAGCGCACTCGAAGCGTATCGGGCGGCGCGCGACTCAGAATCGCCCGCGCTCGCGCAGGAGCCCGCCGCCCCCGCGAAGCCGCAGGCCGAAGAGGATATCGTCACGCCCGCGACGCCCGTCCCGGCCTCTCCCGCTCGCTTCGACTGAGCAGGAGCGGCCCGTCGCGCGATCCAGAGCCCTCCGCACGGGTGGCCTGGCCGTCGCCCGAAAGTTGAATACACATTCATCTCTAGTTGAATCCATATTCAATACGGGATAGGGTGCGCTCCACGAACTTCACGGAAGGAGCCCCCATGGCGAGCCCTCTCGCTTCTCGCAGTGTTCACCACGTCGCGTACACGACCCGCGATTCCGAAGCCACCTACGACTTCTACAGCGGAAAACTCGGAATGCCGCTGCTTCGCACGGAAAACCACCGCCAGGGCGATGGCTATTTCCGCCACTTCTTCTTCGGCATGGGAGGCGGCGAAGCCATTGCCTTCTTTGAAGTCAGCGGTGTGGGTGAGGACGCGGACTTCAAGACGGAGATCTCGAGTGGACTCGGACTTCCACAGTGGACAAACCACATCGCCTTCCGACTCGACAGTCTCGAAGAACTGGAGACGATGACCAAGCAGATGCACGAACGCGGCATCAAGGACATTCTCAAAATCGATCACGGCTGGTGCACTTCGATCTACACCCTCGATCCGAACGGGATCATGGTCGAGTTCTGCGTCACGACAGATCCGAGCGCATTCGAGCAGGGTGAAGAAGAGGCTCTTCGACTGATGCGGCTGTCTCCCGAAGACATCGAAGAAGAGACGCGGAAGGAAGACTCGATCGGGAAGCGGGTCTAGCCCTGATCCGTCCTACCGCCTCGGCGAAAACCGCCTTCGGCTCGCGCCAGAGCACGCGCTTCGCGGCCGTACTCGACCGCGCTCATCCTCACTTGGGTGAAACCCAAGCTCCGGTGAGCACGGCCTGCGTGCGACCACGGATCACGCACTCTGACGCGTTTTCTCGCGACGCAGTATGACGGATCAGGGCTAGCGCAGGGATGAGTCGCGACCCTGCAAGTTCGCGCGAACTGCCGGCCGACGGAAGCCTGCTCACGGCTCGCGGCATGCGCAGTCGCATCGCCTTGCTCGATGCCGCTCGGCGGTTGTTCCGAAGCAAAGGCTATGCGAATGCGACGATCGCCGACATCACGCAAGAAGCCGACCGGGCGCTTGGTTCGTTCTACACCTACTTCTCCAACAAAGAAGAACTCCTCGAACAGCTCGCCGAGGACTTCAAGGAGGAGATGGACCATCAGATGACTGCCCTGGATCTGACGGGGGACGAGCCATACGACGTGATCTGGAGACTCTGCGAAGTCTACTGGAAGGGTTACCGCGACCACTCACCAGAACTCGCGGCCATCTTCCAGGCATCGATGGTGGATTCGCATTTCGCCAGACGCCGGCAGGAGATTCGCGCGGATGCGCGCGGGAACATCGCGGCCGCGATCCGCGCAGTCAGACTCACGCCACCAGACCCCGATCCCGAAGCAACCGCTTCTGCGATCGGTTCGATGATGGATTACTTCTGTTATGTCTGGCTGATCGAAGGCGGGGAAGCCAATCGTTCGTCATTGAGCGATGACGTCGCTGTCGAAACCCTGGCCCGCGTGTTTTACCGGACGGTCTTCGCCACTCCAGAGCCGCGAAAACGGCGAAAGCGCAAGAAATGACGACGACGGAAACAAAACGCAGCTTTGTCTCTCTGGTTTCACCCACAGCACGGCGCAACGGCGCCGGCTATATGCCCACCCAGGGCTTGTATCACACACCGGCCGGCAAAAGACCACGCGTTGCGTTCATTGCCACTCACTACAACGTCGACTTCTCTGAGCACTATATGGGCGAGTTGATGGCGCGGCGCGGCTACGGCTTCCTGGGCTGGAACACGCGCTACCGAGGTGCAGAGCACTACTTCAATCTGGAGAACGCCTTGATCGACATCGGTGTGGGCGTGCGCTGGCTCTTGGAAGAGGCCGGCGTAGAGACCGTAGTACTTCTGGGAAATTCCGGCGGCGGCTCGCTGATGGCCGCCTATCAATCCCAGGCTACCGAGGCCAACCTCCAGCCCCTACTCGGGGTCCCGGTGCACGAAGCAGCCGGTGATCTCATTGCCGGTGACTACTACGTATCGACCAACGCGCACCCCGGACGGCCCGAGGTCCTTACGGACTGGTTCGATCCGTCCGTGACCGACGAAAACGATCCGGCTTCGGTCGACCCTTCTCTGGATATGTACAACCCTGACAACGGTCCGCCCTACTCGACGGAATTCGTCACACGCTACCGCGCCGCCCAGGTTGCGCGTAACCACAAGATCACTGCCTGGGCCCTCGAAGAACTGAAGCGACTGCAGTCCGCGGGTTGTTTCGATCGAACCTTCAACCTGCACCGCACCTGGGCAGATCTGCGCTACCTGGACGGGAGTCTCGATCCCAGCGAACGCGAGGTAGGCGTCTGTTATCTGGGTCCGCCGAAATTCTTCAACTACAGCCCCTTCGGCATCGGCTGCACGAACACGGTACGGACCTGGCTCTCGATGTGGAGCCTCGAGCATTCACAATGCCGAGCTATCCCGCACCTGAAGCGAATTGTGGTGCCCTCACTGGTCATGCAAAGCACTTCGGATGCAGGAGTGTTCCCGGTAGATGCGCATACGATCCACGACAACCTGGCCTCCAAGGACAAGAGCCTCGAATTCCTACCGGGCGATCACTACATGCAGTTACCCGACAACGCCCGAGATGATATGGCCGACCGGGTCGCGAACTGGCTCGAGGAACGCCTCGACTGAGCCATCCCCGCCGCTCAGCGACTGAGCAGGATCTTGACGACCGGCCCGCGGGCCGCGACGTCCTCTTCCTTCTGCGGCTTGGCCGTCCGAGCGCCTTTGAGCCTGCGCTTCTCGAAACGACGTGCGGAAATGCGGTCCCTGGGTCCGTGATAGGTGACGACGTCGGTCTTCCCATCGGAGTTCAGATCGCCCAGGTCGTAGTTCAAGGTAGATTCGTGGTCGATCACGTGGTCGGGGGAACTCGAATAGCCGGCTCGATCGTTCCCCCAATAGAAGGCGAGCCGATTGGAGCCGGTGTCGGCGATCAGGTCGGGGAAACCATCCCCATTGGCGTCGCTATTGAAACTGATCAGCGGCCTGAAACCATCCTCGGGTAGAGTCTTGTTTCCGAAGACGAAGCCCAGGATGTCGATGTCGTAGTTCAAGGCGATCCGCCGATCGACCCGGGCAAAGGACTTGTCTCCGTCCTGTGAGTAGCGGCCATCCTCTCCCATCAGGTAGAGGCGGAATTGGATCTTGATCGAGTTCTTGATCACGACCTTTGCGGCCTGCGTGATCGCAAAATGAAAGAATGGAGCGATGAGATCGGGTCGACCATCGCCATTCAAGTCCGCAATCATCAGCCTGCGATCGATGCTCTCGGAACGCAGTCTCTGATCGGGCTCGTCCGGATAGACCAGGCCTTCACGCGCGTAGTAGATGTGTCGGTCGATGCGCATGCGCTCGCTCGGCGAACCCCACTTGATGGCGATGATGTCGCTCACCCCGTCGCCGTTCAGGTCCGCGAAAGCCAACCCCTCCGAAGCGATCGGGTCGTCCTTCTCTTCGGTATCCAGGATGGAGCGATCCCACTCGAAATCCGGAGCCGCCGGATAACGACCGTCGGCGCGCCGAAGAAAGACACTCAGGTGTTTGCCCTGCAGAACCAGGACGTCTACGCGACTGTCTCCATCGTAGTCCTGGACAAATGTCTGGGGTGACGCGAAACGCGCCTCCGTCCGCAAGGCGTGCCCGTGCGGATTTCCGACCAGGTCTTCCTCCATCGGATTGGCCAGACGAAACGTGACCTCGGCGTGGTTCTCGATCTGTTGCAGGAGTTTCAGACCTTCGGCCGAGTAACGCAGAATCCGCGGACCTTCGATCGTCGGAAGGATCAGCTCCATACGAGAATCGCCATCGACGTCCCAGAGGCAGCGCAGGCGCGCGGTCTTTCCCTCCTCGGTCCCTGCGAATAGCGTTTGCAGTTTCTGAAGCGGTGCAAACTCGGCGAAAGCCCCGTCCGCAAACGACGCAACGCGAATTCCCCGGTCGGTCAGGATGACCAACTCGGCACCGGGCAAGCCGTCGATTTCTCCGATATCAAAGACGCGCGTCTCTGCAGGCAACTGAATCGTCGTGCAGTTCGCGGAGAAACCTTCGGCGGTCTGCAGACAGGTCTCAAAACGCAGCCTGGTCGGATCGTCCTTTCTCGACAGGAGGACGGCGACGTCCAGTCGACCGTCCGCATCGAGATCCACGTTCACGCCCGTGCGCATCCTGCCCGTGAACTCGAGTTTGAAGAAGTCGAAGTGTTGGGAATCCGCAGAGGCCGGTGCGGTTGAGAGCAGGCAGCCGAGGATTGCGATCCAGTGCGCGAGCGTTTTCAAAGTGTGAAGTCCCGCTTTCTGATGCCAATCAGCGAGATGGAAAAGAAGAGCGCGAACAGCCCAGTGGATACGAAGGTCATCTTCTGGATGTCCCAGTTCCACCAGTTGTCGATGGGAATCCCGGTCGTCAGATCGGCCAGGGTGTACATCGGTACCAGGACCTGCAGAGGCAAGCTGATCGTTCCGTAGGAAAGTACGTGCGGCTGCCCGTTCCACTCGAATGGAATCCCGAAACTCGCGGGAATCAAGCCCAGTGTTTGCGACGTGATGTAGAAAATCAGCCCCACCACGATGGCGCCGCCCATCGTACTCGAGTAGGTCGAAACCATCAGGGCCAGCGACGTCAGGGCCGCAAAAGGAATCAACAGGAAGAATGTTCCGATCGCGATCTGCCAGCACAGGTAGCCGGCTCCGAAGATGACGTATTCGTTCTCGGTAAGACTGCCGAGTCCGTAGAAGTACCAGCCGGCTCCCAGGGCCACGCTCCAGAATATGCCAAGGCTGAGAAGCATCATCAGTACCGCGGTCAACTGCTTCGAGAGCAGGAGTTCCGTACGGGTCACCGAGCGCGTCAGGATGCATTTGATCGTCGAGTTCGAGACCTCGATCGCGAACAGCACACAGACCATGACGAACAGGATGAAGACGCCGACATCCAGGAATCGGAACATCAGGCTGAAAGCGAAATCCCAGCCTGAACCCGAGGTAACCGCCGAGGCTTGTTCAGCCTTGTACGAGATCAATGAACCAAATATGGAGAAGGCGAGCGTGGCTGCATAACCGGCGGCGATTACCCAGTAGCGCGAGAGCTTGATCAGGTCGGTGCGCACCAGTTGCAGGATCGTCCTCAACGAACCCATCAGACGACCTCCTGTGAAGAGCCGGTCAGCTCAACGAAATACTCTTCGAGCGTCTGCCTGCGAGTCGAGATCGCTACCACCGAGATGCCCTGTTCCAACAGGGCGCGGTTCAGGGCCGTCGAATTCGAGCGATCTCCGGGAAATTCGAGATGGCCCCGGCGCAGGATCTCGGCCTCGATCCCGAACTGGCCCCGCAGAAGATCGCGAGTGCGCTCGTCTTCTTCGTCCCTGACTTGAAGGTCGATGACCGCTGCGCGCTCACCCAGAAGTTCATCGAGACGTCCTTCGCGAATAATGCGTCCGCGAAAGATGATCGCGATGCGATCACAGACCTGCTCGAGTTCCCCCAGAAGATGACTGGACAGAAAGATCGTCGTGCCTTCCTCGTCGCGAATGCGCCGGATCAGGTTTCGGATCTCTCGCATGCCCTGGGGATCGAGGCCGTTGGTCGGTTCGTCGAGCACCAACAACCGCGGGCGCTCCAGTAGCGCAAGTGCGATTCCGAGTCGCTGGCGCATGCCTTGCGAATAGCCCGAGACTTTCTGATCCCCGCGCCGACCCAACCCGACGAGTTGCAGGACTTCATCGATGCGCCGACGGTCGATCCCGCCGCTGATCAAACCGAACAGGTGCAGATTCTTGCGCGCGCTCAGATAGCCGTAGAACGCAGGGCCCTCGACCAGCGCGCCCACATTGGAGATCGCCCGCTTGAAGTCCGTTCGCACATCGTGACCAGAGATGCGTGCGCTGCCGGAACTGGGTGTGATCAGTCCGAGCATCATGCGGATGGAGGTCGTCTTGCCCGCGCCGTTGGGACCCAGAAAACCGTAGACATCTCCGCTCTCCACGGAGAGGGATACATCCTCGACGGCCTGCAGCCGACCGAAGCGCTTGGAGATGCCCTCTGCTTCCAGGATCGTCATCGTCGTCAAACGCTAGCCCTTGATCCTGCTCACCTCCAGCGGTCGTTTCCGTCGAAGCACGAACCGACGATCTCCCATTTTCCGGACAAGATTGCTCGAACTCCACAGCTCTCGAAAACCGGATTTCGGGCCAGCTCCAACCCAGGTGTGGGGTCCGGTATAAAGAGTCATGCACCCTCGACCCACTGGAGGCGGTCCCGGAGGCCCCACTGGGTTCCGAGCCATGGCCGGGATTCTCTCGCATGGAGAATTTCGCTGGCTCTTCTTTTCGAACCTCGCCTTCTTTCTGGCAATGCAAGCCCAAAGCATCGTGCGTGCAAATCTGGCCTGGGAGATGACCAACGACGAGTTCGCGCTGGGTACGATGATGGCCGCGATGGCCGTCCCGATGGCGCTGATCGCTCCTTTTGGCGGTGTCATGGCCGACCGGCTCGACCGGCGCAAACTGATCGTCACCGGCCAGTCCATCGTCTTGACGAGTGAGTCCGTGGTGCTGGTATTACTGCTCAGTGGCGCGCTTCAATTCGCTCACCTGGTGTTTGCATCTTTCGTGATGGGCTGTGTGTTCCCGCTGATCATGCCCGCACGCCAGGCCGTGGTCGCGAACCTCGTGGGGCGCGAAGGACTCTCGCGGGCGATCGCGCTGAACATGGCGGGACTGAACGCAACCACGGTACTGGGCCCGGCCATCGGCGGTTTGCTCGATTCGATCAGCCACGAAGTCGCCTACGTGACGGGCATCAGCTTCTACGCAACAGCGGTACTGTGCATGTTCGCGGTGAGCCCGTCACGTGCCGAAGGTGCGGCACGTGATGTCTCCGTTCTCCAGAACCTGGCCGACGGAGTGAAATACCTGGGCACAAACCGCCTTCTCTTGATGCTCCTGCTATTCGGACTGGTTCCGATGTTCCTGATGATGCCCTTCCGGAACATGGTCGTGGTCTTTGTCGACGATATCTGGAACCAGGGACGCGCCGCCGTCGGTCTGATGAACGCCGCCCTCGGCTTCGGCGGCATCGCGGGCAGCATCCTGATCGCCTGGATCGGCGATACGCAACGGCGCCTCGGCGCGATGCTCGGCAGCATGCTGGCCTTCGCGGTACTGCTGATCGGATTCTCCATGAGCCCCTCGTTCCTGGTCGCAATCCCTTTCGTGGTTTTTGCGGGCTCGTTCTCGACCCTGTTCTCGACCCTCAACAACACGGCCGTACAGTTGTTGATTCCGGATGAAGTGCGCGGACGCGTGTCGAGTTTCCTGATGATGTCCTTCTCGCTGCCGATGATCGGCGTTTTGCCAATCGGCTATCTCGCTCGCACCTACGGAGTGCAGCTGGCGGTGAGCGCAGCCGCCGTTGCGGCGGTCGTCATTGCCCTGGCCATGCTGGCGGCGAGCCGTTCGCTCCGGAATATGAACCAGGCGGTCACGGAAGCCCTCGAAGATGGTGCTTCCCCCGTGCAAGCGCGCGGCGTAAGGTAGGATTCATGCTGATCACGATCTCACGTCAGTACGCAGCCGGAGGTTCCGAAATCGCCAGGCGCGTGGCGGAAGCTCTCGACTGGCGGGTCTTCGACAACGAGCTGGTCGAGAAGGTCGCCGAGCGAGCGGGCATTTCCGCGGACGAGGTCGCACAGCGTGAAGAACGCGTTCCGGGCTTCATCGATCGCTTTGCCCGTGCGGCGGCTCTGACCTCACCAGAGCTCTTCGTTCCGGATTCGAGTTCCATCGCGACCTTCGAAGAGGTGAAGCTGGCCCAGATCACCCGCGATCTGGTTGCCGAACTCGCACGCGAGGGGCGAATGGTCGTCGTGGGACGCGCTGCGGCTGCGGTGCTCGCCAGCGATGAAGGCACGCTGCGCGTGAGACTGGTGGCACCGGTCGAAGCTCGAGTACGCACAGCCATCGATCGCCTGGGCGTCGCGGAACGAGACGCTCCGCGAATCCTGGAGGAAACCGACCGCAATCGCGACCGCTACCACAAAGAGTTCTACCACCGCGACTGGAACGATCCGGTCAACTACCACATGGTGTTGAACACCCATGCACTCGGCTACGATGGCGCCGGAGGTGTCATCCTCGATCGCGTGCGGGCACTCGGCTGGAGCTGAGAATTCAGAACAGGAGTTGAAGTTGATTGATCAGATCGGACTACTAGCGTTTTGGAAGGGCTACGAACGCGAACTGACCGTGCGTGCCGCGCAACTGGCCGATGAACTCGGCTACGATTCGTTCTGGTTGCCCGAGGCCTGGGGCTACGAGGTCTTCTCGTTGCTGACCGAGATCGCGGTTCGCACCAAGAGAATCAAGCTCGGAACGGCCATCGTGAACGTCTACAGTCGCTCGCCGGGTCTGCTCGCGATGCAGGCCGCAACACTGGACGAGATCAGTGAGGGGCGTCTGATCCTGGGGATCGGCCCGAGCGGCAAGCGCGTGATCGAGGGATTTCACGGCCGCAGCTTCGAAAAGCCCCTGACGCACGTACGCGACGTGATCCGCGTAACCCGCACGCTACTGGCGGGCGAGTCGCTGGATCGCGCGGACGCTCGCCTTCACGAGTACCGGCCCTTCCGCCTGGAGATGACACCTCGACGCAGAGAGATCCCCATCTTCGTTGCGTCTCTCAAACAGAAGTCGATCGAATCGATCGGCGAGATGGCCGACGGCTGGATCCCGACCTTCTGGCCGTATACGAACCTGGCACAAGGGCACGCATGGATCGCGACCGGCGCGGCCCGCTCCGGGCGCAGCACTTCGGAGATCACCACCGCACCTTTCACAACCGTTCTGCCCATGGGTGAAGAAGGCGGTTCGCGTCAGGGTCGCGAGATCATCGCCTTCTACATCGGCGGCATGGGCGACTACTACAAGGAATTGCTGTCGGGTTTCGGCTTTGCGGAAGAATGCGCCAAGATCGAAGAACTGTATAAGGACAGAGCCACACGCGGAGAAGCGGGCGAGGCGGTCAGCGACAAGATGATCGAAGCGCTGAGCATCACGGGAAGTCCGGAGCAGTGCGTGGAAGAACTCCGGCGGAGACGCGAGTTCGGAATCGATCTTCCGATCCTGAACCTCCCGAATCAGGTTCCCTGGGAGATCGTCGACATGTTCATCCGCGCCATGGCGCCGGTCCGCTGAGGACTGGCACAGGACCGCTCTTTCAGGCGAGGCCTTCGCGGTAGATCTTCGCCACGATGTCTTCGATCGGTGGATCTTCGAGGGTCAGATCGGCGATCGGAGCGCGTTCGGCCAGCCAGCTGATCAATTCGGGTGCGGGAATGTCCTCGCGCGCAAAGCGCAGCACCAGTCGTTCGGGTCCGCGTTCGGTCACGCGTACACCATCGGGTAGCTCGGCCGGAGGCGGACCTTCGAAGTCCACCTGAAGGTTTCGCTCGCGACCGAGCCGGCGCCGCACCTCGGCGACCGGTCCGTCGAACACGAGCTGGCCGTTGTCGATCATGAGCATCCGCGGACACAGCCTCTCGATATCGGGAAGATCGTGTGTGGCCAGCAAGATCGTCGTGCCACGTTCGGCGTTCTCGGCGGCGAGGAACTGGCGGATGGATTGTTTGGCCACGACATCGAGACCAATCGTCGGTTCGTCGAGGAACAGGAGGTCCGGTTCGTGTAGAAGCGCACCTGCAAGCTCGCAGCGCATGCGCTGACCCAAAGAGAGCTTTCGCACCGGAGTATCGAGCAGAGGACCGAGTTCCAGTAGTTCGACCAGTCGATCGCGCTGGGCCGTGAAGCGTGCCCGGGGGACCGCGTAGACGTGCTGCAATAGTTCGTAGGACTCGATCACCGGCAGATCCCACCAGAGCTGGGTGCGCTGGCCGAAGACCACTCCGAGATGGGACACGTGGGCGACTCTTTCGAGCCGGGGAATGCGACCGCAGACCTCGACCCGGCCGGATGTAGCTTCGAGTACACCGGTCAGAACCTTGACCGTCGTCGACTTGCCCGCACCATTGGGACCGATGAAACCCACGAATTCGCCGCGCTCGATCTCAAAGTCGATGCCATCGACCGCACGCACGACTTCGTAGCGGGGATCAAAGAGATTTCGCAGCGCACCCAATGCGCCGCGATGATGCCGGGCGACGCGGTATTCCTTGGAGAGATCGGAAACGTGAATCACGGCCACTAGCTCCCTGTCGATTCGTAACGCTTCAAGCCGGCGTCAAAACAGATGCGTGCGAGATACAACACGCCGATGCAGACGAATGGAGACATCCACGGTACCCAGTATGGAACTCCCGCCTCTTCCAGGCGCCCGAGGGCCGCCAACGCGGGGAAGTAGTTCACGAAGGCCAGCGGTATGGCATAGGTGATCACCCGGCGGAACCAGCGCGTGTAGATCGAAACTGGATAGGTCAGTGCGGCGCTGCCTCCGTAGGTCAGCATGTTCTGCAACTCCGATGTCTGGCCGAGCGTCCAGAACTGCGAAGCCGCGCCCAGCATGACCACACCGGTGAAAAAGAAGATCCCCCCGAAGATTCCGAGAGCTAGCCAGGACCAGCTCGCGAGTCCGAACTCGAGTCCGATTCCGCCGATGGCCAGTACGACACAGCCTTGCAGGACACGGCCCAGCCGACGGAGTTCGAACTCATTGGCGGCGACCTGGAGAATCAAACTGCGCGGACGCAACAACCAGCAATCGACGTCGCCGCGAATCAGATAGGGGCCGAAGTCCTCGAAGCCGCGGAACAGGTTCTCGACTACGGCCCAGGAAATCTCGACCATGCCGTAGAGGATGCAGAGTTCGAGAATACTCCAGCCCTGCAGACTGCCGAACTTGATCACCATGAAATACACCGGCAGGAACTCGGAAAAGACGGTCAAGGAATCGATTGCCAGGCCGGTGACGAAGCTCGTCTTGTACTGCATCTGCGAGCGAATCGAAGCACTCACGATGCGGCGGAAAAGGCGGAGATCGTCAGCCAGAGCCGGCATTCAGCCCCCCAGCGCCGCGAGTCGACGGGTTCCTCGAACCTCTACGGTGTGAGCCGCCAGACAGAGCGCGATGAACCAGAAGACCTGATGGCAGAGTCCGTAGATCAGCGCGTTACCGGCGAGCTTGCCACTGGCCAGCGCGACGGGCGTGTAGATCCAGCCGCGAAAGGGAAGTACATCGCAGATCTGGCGGAAACCGTCCGGATAGAAATCGAGCGGGACGACGACCCCACCGCATAGGAAACTCATGAACATCATTACTCGCAGCGGGCCCCTGGCGCTCTCGAACCAGTAGGCCGCGCCAGAGAGCGTGTAGTGCATCATCGCCGACATTCCGCACGCCAGCGCGATCGACAGTGGAACCAGTAGTAGCCTGGCTTCCATCGGCGGGGCCAGATCGTAGAGCGCAACCGCTGCCACGTAGAGAATGATCGTGCGAGCGAGCAGATAGTAGGCGACGTTTCCGTAGTTCTCCGCCAGATGCCGCGCCCAGAGCCGCACGGGTCGTGCCAGGTCGACCACAACATCGCCAGTGCGAACCCGCTCGGCCAGCTCCAGACCCGACCTCGGAGACATCGCACCGACCACCATCAGCAGCGCTTCGCAGGTTGCGAAATACAGCACGGCTTCATCGGCCGACCAGCCGGCCACGCGCCGGGTACCTCCGAAGAAGGCCAGAAAGACCTGCGCGTGGATCAGGAAGAAAAAGAAGTTGACCACGATCCCGGTGAAATTCGCGAGCCGGTAGGCCGAACGGCGCGCGAACGCGCAGCGTGCGTAGCGGAAATAGACGCGTGGCGACGGTGCGAGCGGCATTCCCTCTCCCGGGGAAAAGGGTCGCGAAAACTAACCCAGGCTCCGAGCCGGATCAAGTTTCGGATCGAATTACACCGTCAGCTTGACCTGGGTGACGCCGAATGCGAAAGGTCGCAACTCGCGGGCAGCGATGCGTTGGACCAGCGGGAAGCCAGAAGATAGGCCGTTGTGGCCCCCGCCGGACCGGCACCTGTGACGACGATTCGAGCAGACTGTTCTCCGGTCATCTCGACACCTCTGCGGCTGTGAATTCAGGAACTCCGAAGCACTCGTCCCGCGCATTCCCCCTGGTGTTCGCCGTCCTTCATGAAGATCTTGCCATTGACCAGCGTGTACTTGAAGCCCGAAGCTCTCTGGATGAAACGCCAGGCCCCTCCGGGCAGGTCGTTCGCGTATTCGGGGGGATGGACGCGCAACCCGTCGAGGTCGATCACATTGATGTCGGCAAAGGCGCCGGGTCGCAGGACCCCGCGGTCCTGGATCCCCAGGAACTCCGCGGGTTCGGAAGTGAGCTTGCGAATCCCCGCTCCCAATGACATGAGCTCCCGCTCGCGAATCCAGTAGCGCAGGAAGAAGGTCGAAAAACTCGTGTCGCAGATCTGCCCAACGTGGGCCCCGGAATCGGCCAGTCCCAGCAAGACGCTCGGGTCGCTCAGAAGTTCTCCCACGACTTCGATGTCGTAGTTCGCAAAGGGGAAGATGAAGTACGCCCCGCCATCGGCCTCGAGCACCATGTCGATGAAGGCATCGGCCGGAGTCGTTCCCCGATGCTTGGCGATGGCCCAAAGACTGTTTTCTTCGGAAAAGTCGTAGCGCGCGTTGCCGTCTTCCACGACCAGGTGGTAGATCATGGAAAGCTGGCCTTCGGTGGCCGCTTCATTGCCACCGCGCACGAGTTGTGCGCGACGCTCGGGATCGCGCAGGGCGTCCAGTCGTTCGGGGATGGACAGATCCTTGAGAGCCAGCCAGGCCAGGCTCTGGTCAAATGGCGTGATGTTCGGCAGTCCGACTACCACGCCGACGGCTCGCACTTCGGTCTGCGGCGCGAGCTTCGCTCCCTCGGCATTGGCTTGCGCAATCCGATCCATGAGTTCGCGCCAGAGCCCCGGGTTGTCGCGATTCTGCAGCACCGCAAAGGTGAAGGCGCAACCGGTGTCGATGGAGATCTTCTTCATCATCTCCACTTCTCGGTAGTGCGCCTCCTGATCTCCGCTCTCCACAGGGGGGACCCAGCCATAGATGCCGTGCCCGGCCTGCTGGATCAGCTTGCCGAAAGCCATCAGCTCATCGAGGCCCGCGAAGGTGCCGGGCACGTGGCGGCCATCCGACGTGGTGTGGAGGAAAGAACGCGAAGTCGAAAATCCAAAGGCACCGGCGTCGATGGCGTCTTTCACCGAGACACACATGGCGGCCATCTCTTCGCTACTGGGCTCCACGCCCTCTTCCATGCTGCGCTCGCCCATGGCCTGGAAACGCACCGCGGTGTGTCCGACCAGGGACGCGACGTTGATGCCCATCGGAAGCGAATCGAGAGTATCGAGGTAGTCGCCAAAGCTCCCGCCTGCGAAACGATTGCCCGCCAGGATGGCCTCCGCAGGGATGTCTTCTACGGACTCCAGCAACTTGACCAGAAAGCCCGCCTTCCTGGGGCTTGCGGGCGCCAGGCTCAAACCACAGTTCCCGTTCAAGATCGTTGTTATGCCGTGCCAGCAGGGAGACGAAGCAATCGGGTCCCACATCACCTGGGCATCCATGTGCGCATGGATGTCGATGAAACCCGGACAGACCAGCCGGCCTTCGGCGTCGATGGTCTTACGGGCATCGCCGCGTACCTCACCGACTTCGACCACGCGATCGCCCTGGATCGCCACGTCAGCGTGTCTGGGCTCGCTACCCGTACCGTCCACGACCTCGCCGCCTCGAATCACCAGGTCGTACATGAATCACGCCTCCTCTTTGCGCCGTGTTCCCAGATCCCCTGGGAACGGGAAGTATACCCCGACACAGAAACCGGCCTCCCGGAGAATAAACTCCGAGAGGCCGGTTTCAGAAGAACCGCTTTGCGGGGAACCGGCTGGCTAGGAACCCGAGCCCAGACCGATGATTGACGAACCTTTGCTCACCAGATCTTCTCGGATCTCGCGAAAGCAGGCGCCGTAGCGGTAGAACGGGATCGACGGAAAGAGGTGATGGATCAGGTGGTAGTTCTGGAACAGGAGCAGGGTCGAGAGTCCCGGGAAGAGCATGATGCGCGTCGCCTTGTAGCGATCCTGCTCGCGGTGAGGCCAGTGCGGGACGTAGTCGAAGACGAGGGCCAGAGCCAGGAACGCCATGGGCGCAGGCAGCACCCACAGTGCCAGAACTTCCCTCCACCAGCCCATCGCCGCCAGAGTGGCCGCGATCCCGACCAGGACCAGTGAGTAGGCGAGCGCGGTACCGCGCAGTAGCCAGAGGTGCGGGCTTCGCTCGGTATCGGCGAAGTAGGCCTTCATATACCCGGCGAAGATGGCAAAGCAGCGCACGAGAACCGGGATGGGTTTGGATCCGGGGATGAAGTAGTCGGGATCCTTCTCCGGATCGTTGGTGTGGGCGTGATGGCGCAGATGGGCAGAGCGCAATACCGCAAAACTGTCGAAAAGGATCGACATACACAGCCAGCCGCAGGCCTCGTTCAGCCAGCGCAGTCCGCGATGACGCCCACAGATATTGCGATGCGTTGCTTCGTGAGCTGGCGTGAAAGCCGCGTAGGCCACGAAGGAGTTGAGCAACCAACCCGCCCACAACGGGATCAGACCCGAAGTGGCCGCGGCGATGACGCCGACGAACGCCAGAAGGATCAGACCGGCCAGAGCCAGCGTTGGCCAGGCAAACACGCCGACATCGGCGCGCCAGGCTTCGGTCTCTTTGCTATTTCCCAGCACCTGGTCAGCTGGATTCAGGATTTCGGGGCTTTCTACGATCATGTCGTCCTCCTCAGACCACTTTCGACGACCACCCATACGCCAGGCCAACTACTGCGCACATCGAAGCGCGGATCGACCATGGCCTGGAGGAGCAATCCCTCGAACGTGGCAAGTACTGCAATTGCGGCGTCATCCGGATTCATCTCGCGGATTTCGCCGGACGTGATTCCCCCCTGTACGATTTCAGCGAGACGCCGTCGCCAGCGTCGGTACACCTGGCGCATTCGCTCGCGACTCTCGCGATGTCCCAAGAACTCGGCCCAGGTGTTGAGCAATTCCGTGGGACCGCCGAACAGGTCGATCGCCAACTGACCACAGCCTCGCAGTTGGACCAGCGCCGAGTCGGGCGACTCGGTGGCATCGAGAATGGCGAACGTGCGCTGTTCGAAGAGTTCGAAGAGCGCAGAGAGAAGGTCCACCTTGCTCGGGAAGAAGCGGTACAGACTGCCCTTCGACAGCTTCGAGGAGCGGGCGACGTCATCCATGGTCGTCCGCTCGTAGCCGGACTCCGCAAAACAGCGAACCGCAGCTTCCAGAATCTGCGTGCGGCGTTCGTGGGCGGGCGCATGGCTCGTGCCGCGCCGAACAGCTGTCTGCTGCTTTGCTGGGGACATCTGAGAAAACTCCTCCCGAGAACGGCTCCCGTGAATTCGCAGTGATCAGCCCGAAACAAACTGACCAGTCAGTCTTTATTGTATCTCCGCGAGAGGAGGCTGTCCAGCGGAATCGCCGCCGCTGCCTGCAAGGGCCCGGTTACGGCTATGATTCGCCTGCGAAAAGCCAGGAGGACCGGGTATGTGCCAGAAGAACGAGTCGAGCGGAATGCCGCTTTCACTTCCCTACGGATTTGTGGTCCTCGCCCTTCTGGGCCTGGCGCTGGCCAGTCCGAGCCGCGCACTCGCCGATTCCAAGGTGCTGCTCTGGGGAGATACGCATCTCCACACCAGTAACTCGTTCGACGCCTATCTGAATCGCAATATGAGCGCGGATCCAGATACGGCCTATCGATTCGCGCGCGGTCTGCCCGTCATCCATCCCTTCCATCGCGCGCGCGTGCAGATCGACACGCCGCTGGACTTCCTAGTCGTCGCCGATCACGCCGAACTGCTCGGCAGCATGCGACACATCGTCGAGCGAGGCATTCCACGAGAAGGCCTGGGCTGGCAGCAGCGTTTCCGCGCCTTCCTGGCCGAGCGCTGGATCCGCGGTGTGGTCGAAGAGGACGAGGGTTCATCGGCGTTCAATTCCTTCCTGCCCGATACGAACTCGGTGGAAGAAGCTCTGGCCAACCCGCGGCAAGGAGGCTTGCCCAATAGCGACCTGATGGCGAAGAACACCTGGCGAGAGGCGACCCGGATTGCAGATGCGCATAACACACCCGGGACCTTCACAACATTGATCGGTTGGGAATGGAGTTCGATTCCGGCCGGTGCCAATCTGCACCGGGTCGTATTCACAAACGCTACCGCGAGTGTCGCCGAAACGTTCATGCCCTGGAGTTCGCTCGACAGCCCGTACCCCGAAGATCTCTGGGGCTGGCTGGAAAACACATCGGAGCAAACCGGCGCCGAGTTCGTGGCCATCCCACACAACTCCAATATCTCCAAGGGCCATATGTTCGCGGAGAAGTCTTTGCGCGGAGCGGAGATGACGCCCGAGTACGCCCGCTTGCGCGCGCGCTGGGAACCGGCGGTGGAGGCGACGCAGATCAAGGGAGATTCCGAGACCCACCCGAAGCTCTCGCCGCGCGATCCCTTTGCCGACTTTGAAACCTACCCGCACTACATTCAGCAGACGCCGCCGCCCTACGATCCACAGGCCGGAGATTATGTGCGTTCGGCGTTGATCCGCGGTCTGAAGATCGAAGAGCGCATCGGTTTCAACCCCTATCGCTTCGGACTCATCGGCTCGACCGACTCGCACACCGGAATGGCCAGTCCCGAGGAACCCAACTTCTGGGGAAAACTCGCACGCGACTCGATTCCCGAGAACAAGCGCGATACCCGACGGGGGCTGAATGGTCCGTCCGGCTGGTCGATGTCGGCCTCAGGGCTTGCGGCGGTCTGGTCCAAGGAGAACACCCGCGACGCGATCGTCGATGCGTTCAAGCGCAAGGAGATCTACGCGACCACCGGCCCGCGCATCACAGTGCGCGTATTCGCCGGTTATGACTTCAGGAAATCGGACCTGCGGGCCGACCCGGGCAAGATCGGCTACAAGCGCGGCGTTCCGATGGGTGGACTGCTTGTGCGTGCAAAGCGCGGTCAGGTTCCCAGATTCCTGGTGCACGCGAGTATGGACATGACCGGTGCGAACCTGGACCGCGTGCAGATGGTCAAGGGTTGGACCGATGAACGCGGAGGTCACGAGCGCGTGTACGACATCGCCTGGTCCGGAAAGCGCAAGCTCGATGCAGCCGGTACTTTGCCCCTGGTGGGAAATAGCGTCGACTTCGAAACGGCCAGCTACCGCAATGACATCGGAAGCCCCGAGTTGTCCACGGTCTGGAAGGATCCCGACTTCGATCCCGATCAGCGCGCCTTTTACTACGTGCGCGTGCTGGAGATCCCGACTCCGCGCCACTCTTCGTTCGACGCGCTGGCCCTGGGCTTGAAGCCGACCGAGATCAAACCACCCTGGTCGATCCAGGAGCGCGCTTACACATCTCCGATCTGGTACACGCCCTGATCCGTCAGGTCTCTTGAACCAGAGCGGTCAAGGCCCTGCGCAGGAGCTTGAAGAGCGCGTGGATATCTGTGGTCTGCGGATCGATGTGATGGGCGAGCGACGTCGCTCTTGCGCACACGCCGCCCGAACGCGTCGTAGGTGTAGCGGTGCACCACCCCCGGGGCAGAGCTCTTCTCGAAACGCCGCAGCCGGTTGTCCCGGCTCCAGGTGAACGTCTCGACCTCTACGCCGCCGGGAGGCGGGAGCGGGCGGCAGGTCGACAGGCCATCGTCGTCGCTCTCCCGGCACAGCAGGTTCCCATCGGCGTCGTGGATGAGCTTTCGCCACGTCGAGCCGACCGTCGTGCTGCCTTCGAGGCGGTTGTTGTCGTCGTAGTCGAACGCGCTCGGCGTACCGCCGTCCTGGGTCAGCTGGGTGCGGTTGCCAGCGGGGTCGTAGCCGAAGTCCTCGTCAGGTAGACTGGGCTCTGTACTTCCTATCCGCCCGGGTTCATCTGAATCGCAATACCGTCGAGAGCTTTGGCGATCCCTCCCCGGTTGCTCCTGTAGGCGATCCGCCTCCCCGGCGAGACGCAGTTGTACTGGTGGTGGGTATTCTGGATGTGAGCGAGGAGCTGGCTGCGGTGTCTCACGAAGTGGATGCGTCTTCGCATCAGGTCGCAGGTGGAACGCATTTCTGCCGGGTAGACGTAGCTTTGGGGGATGAGGCCTCCCCTGAGAAGCCCCGCGATCTTTCGAGAGTCGATCCTGTCGTTCTTGGCCTTGGCCCCGTGAATGGCCTTCGTGTAGAGGGCGTGCCCGAAGACGAAGGCGATGCCTTCGCGAGCGCAGAGGTCTGCGAGCCAGTACCAGGTGAACGTGCACTCGACGGCGACGACGAGATCCTCCCGGTACGGGGCGACAGCGCGAAGAAACCTTCTGGATCGCAGGGCATGTTGCGGTGAAGCACGATCGCCTTTTGGGGGTCGAGGATGCAGACGTACGTGGCCTCTGCGTGTAGATCGATTCCGCAGTAGTGCTTGTGAATCCCGGTGAAGAATCTCATTGCTCCCACCTGAAACGGTTGCTTGTTGAAGTCCAACCAGGCTACTCCGAGTGGGGTAGCCACAGGAGGGGGTCAGGGGAGCGGGGAGCGACGCCTGGGACTCGAGTGAAAACCGCCTCCGGCAACGAGCACGCGGCGGAGGCATAGCAAGAAGCGGCAAACTGTGTCAGTCTGGATCCGTGGCACGCGGCGAGATTCTGTTCGTCATCATTCCCTGGTATAACGAGGAGGCCAACGTCGCGCGGGCGGTGTCCTTCTACCGGGATCGGGTTTTCAAATCGGGGGGCCACGATACGTGAAAGAGGAGTTTGCTCGCATTCCGGGGCGGGCCAAGTCGGCGAGTTACGAGGCTGTTGTTGCCGAGGTCAACGCTGCTCTGGCCGAGTTCGGTGATGATTCCTCCGCAGCGCCAAAGTCACCGGTGTTGTTCATCGTCGGCCCGCCGCGTTCGGGCTCTACCTTGTTGCACCAGATTCTCGCCTGCACCGGCGGGTTCGGAGTCGTCACCAACTTCATCGCCAGGTTCTTTGCCAACCCGGCGTTCGGCGCTCGCGTGCAAACCCTGGCCGGTCCCTGGCTAGGAGCGGCTCACACGGGGTTTCGCTCCAACGCGGGAACCACGAGCAACTGGGCCGAGCCGCACGAGTTTGGCTACTTCTGGGAGCATCACTTTCCGTTCTCCGAGCATCACGAGCCATCGCTCGACGAGCTCGCAGACGTGGATGTGGTCCGCCTGGCCACCCACCTGGGTCAGCTGGAGCGGTCTCTCGGGCGACCCCTTTTGCTCAAGAATCTCCTTCTGAGTTTTGTCTTGCCCTTTTTGGCCGAGCATTTTCCCACCGCTGTGTTTGTCCAGCTGCACCGACCGCTCTTGCCGGTGGCGCAATCCATCCTGCGTGTCCGGAAGGAGACCTATGGCAGCGACATAGCCTGGTGGTCGGTGCGTCCGCGGGATGCCGAGGCGTTTTTAGAAGAATCCGCGCCTGAGCAGATCGCCTACCAGATCGAGCGCGTGCTCGAGGCCATACGCCGAGCGCGGCAGACGATGTCCACAACGCGGTGGTTGGACGTGGACTACCAGGCAATGTGCGCGGCACCCGCGCAGACCGCCGCCCGACTGGCCGAGTATGTCGGCATCGATCCAGATACCCTTTCACGAAAAGACCTGCCCGCCTCGTTTCCCGGGTCCACGGGTGATCCGGGCGATCCGAGCGGACTGGGCGCGGCATTGCGGGCGCGCGGTTTGACACCATGACCCGCGTGCTGGTAACGAGCGCCGGTAGCACAGCCGCCCAGAACCTGATTGCTATCCTCGATTCGAAAAAGGATTGGTGGACTCTGGCCGCGGATATGGCTCCTCGCCACTGCGGCCTGGGCATGGCTGATGTGGATACCATCGTACCGGCCGGCAGAGCGGCGGAATTCATACCGAGACTCATCGAGCTGGTCCGCAAACACGAGCTCGATCTCGTCGTCCCTGGACTGGAGGCCGATCTTTTGGCCGCGAGCCGACATCGACAGCGCATCGAGAAGGCCGGGGCGCGTGTCCTGGTCTCCTCGCCCGAGACGCTCGAGGTTTGCTTTTCCAAGCGAAAGCTGGCGATGGCGATCGAAGGGGTCGGTCTGGCGACCCCGACCGTGCTCGATCCCGGGACTCGATTGGATTTCCCGGTGTTCGTTCGGCCCGACGCGGGTACCGGGAGTCGCCGGGCTGGCCGCGTGCAGGACCGCGACGCGCTGCAGCGCAGGCTGGCTCGAGAACCCGACCTGGTCGTGACCGAATACTGCGATGGCGCCGAATACAGTATCGACGGTTTTGCCTGGCCGCCGGGCGAGCTCATGCACGCCATCGCCCGCACCCGCGATGTCATCAAGAGCGGCCTGGTGGTGCGCTCGACAGTGGTCGCCCTGGGTCGGCAGCGCGAGCAGGTCGCCAGGCTGTGCACCGAGCTCGATCTGGTCGGGTTTTTCAACATGCAATACCGCGAGCGAGCCGACGGCACGCCGCTCTTTTTCGACGTCAATCCCCGCCTGGGAGGGGGAATGGCCCTTTCGTTCGCCGCCGGCCTGGACCCGCTGGCCTGTCTTGACCTGTTCCTGGGAAAACCCGTACAACCGGCGTTTCAAGAGCAACTTGGTTTGGAACTCTGCCGCCGTTGGCACAACGTAATTCTGCGACCGTGATGTGAAGAGGTGAAGAGAGTCATCACCTTCGACCTGGACGACACGCTCTATCCCGAGCGCGAGTACGCCGAAAGTGGGCTGCGTTGTGTCGGCACTTATCTCGAGTCCGCGCATGGAGTTGTCGGCGCGGCGGACGAGCTGTTGGCCATACAGCGCTCGGGGGTTCGGGGGCAGGTGTTCAATCGGCTGGCCCGGACAGGAGCGTTCGACGAAGCGTTGATTCCCGAGCTGGTGAATATCTACCGGGGTCATTTCCCCGACATTGCGTTTTACCGCGATGTGATACCGACATTGGCGCAGCTCAGAGAGTGTCATCTCGCGGTGATCACCGATGGACCGTTGATCTGCCAGCAGCAGAAGATCGCCGCGCTTGGGCTTGCCCGGTATGTAGAACTGATCGTCTGCACCGACGAAGCGGGGCGGCCGGGGTGGAAGCCGAGCCCCTACGGTTATCGCAAGGTCGCCGAGTATTTCGGGGTAGCCCCCGAGAGCTGCTGGTATATTGGCGACAATCCGATCAAAGATTTTGTCGGCGCGCGCTCGCTCGGATGGGTCACGGTGCACATTGAGCGAGAGGATGTGTTTCATCCCGGTCGGCGAGCGGCCAGCGTCGAAGCAGAGGCCCATTTTCGAATTGGTGGTCTGGCGGAGCTGTTTTCCCTGTTCGAGGTGCCTGGGCGACAAGCTCCGGGTTGAAAGGGAGCGCCGCGACGAAATGAGCCGCGGAACCTGTCAACGCCGATGAGACACTCGATTGTTTGATTTACTGAGCATTTCCTCCTGTCGTTGATGATTCGGGTGGGTTGATCCAGACCGCTTCGGGAAGTGGACTTGGCTTGGGGGTGCCCCGTACGAAGCGTTCAGGATGAGCCGCCCATGCGGCTTCCAGCGTGCGCGTTCGTTGCGCTTGACCGCGGACGCTTGACCGCGATGAACATCGTACGGCGTCAGCATCGAGATGCCGTCATGCCGGTGAGGCCGTTCGGCCAATGAGGCTCGGGCCGCCCCCCGCGCAGATCCCAGCGTGCGCTACTAACTAACGAACTGGGCTCCTGCCTTGGGTACGAACGTCGAATCGCTGTTCGGGCCATGGATGGAGAACTCGGGCAGGGGGATCCACCGCTCCCGGTAGCGCGCCATTCGCGTCCACGAAACACGGGCCTTCTGACTACGGCGCGACAGCGCTCGATGCCAAAAGCGGATCACTTCAAGTCGAACGTTTCAGGCTTCCCCAGGCCACGAACCCGACACCGCTCCGCCGCGTGACGACCGAACTCGACGAGGCGAGCGGCCCTGCGCCCACTTCTGTCTCAGGATCTCTTTGGTCTTGCGCATCGACAGTCTCGACCCGGCCATCTGCCCCCCTTTCAGGAGGCCTGCTGGTCTTCCGGACTGTCCGCCGCCGCTCCCCCTCCGTGCGGGGGTATATCACCGCGTTCACGATGACCGAAATGAGCGTTCACGATCCCGATCTACGTGTTCACGTTGCTCCGATCTGAGCGTTCACGTTGCTCCGAAACGCGCAGTTGGGTGAGAAACGATGGGAGAACCGCCCCGGGTTTCCCGGAGACCTTATTCCTTGAGAGGATGGGGTCATGGGACGCAAGAGCAGGTTTTCGCAAGAGGTTCGTGAGCGAGCGGTTCGGATGGTCTTCGAGCACGGGGGTCAGTACGACTCCGAGTG
>JAAELY010000126.1 GCA_024226335.1 bacterium | reverse complement strand
GTGCCCGACGGTCACACGATCGTCGTCGGCGGATTGGAGGTGGACTCGGAGACCGAGGCGGTGTCGCGACTGCCCTTGCTGGGAAGGCTCCCGATTCTCGGCGCGCTGTTCCGCAACACTTCGACCGGCCACACCAAGAGCCGCTTCTTTGTCTTCCTGCGCTGCAGCGTGCTCCAGCACGAGCGGTTCGAGGACCTCAAGTATCTGAGCAAGGACGACATTGACGCAGCCACGCTCGATGACGGCCTCCCCGTGCTGGAGCCGAGGATCATGCGATGAGAGCAGCACTCTTAGTCTTCGTGCTCGCGGTCGGCTGCGCGTCATCGCCCCCAGGTCCCTACACGACACCCGCGGAGGTCGAGCGCGACACCCAGCGTGCAGAGCAACTCACCCGCCAAGCCGCCGATCTCATCATCTCCAATCCAGTCGCTGCAGAAGAACTCCTACGCGAAGCCCTCACCGCCGACATATTCCACGGCCAGGCCCACAACAACCTCGGCGTGATCTTCCTGCGCCGCGAGGAGTTCTACGAGGCTGCCCACGAGTTCGAGTGGGCGCGGAAGCTGCTCCCCGGTCATCCGGACCCGCGGGTGAACTTGGCGTTGACCCTCGACCACGCGGGTCGCGAGAACGACGCGTTCGACGCCTACGAGACCGCGCTTGAAGTCGCCCCCGGCTACCTACCTGCGATCCAGGGGATCGCGCGACTCACAGTGCGAACAGGACGCGACGACGCACGGCTGCCCACGTGGCTCGACGAGATCGTCCTGGCCGGGGAGGACGAGAGCTGGCGCAACTGGGCGCGCCGCATGGCGTCCAAGCCTGCGATAGGTGGAAAGAGATGAGCCCGTCGCCAGGAACACTGTCGCGTTGTAGCATCTGCCGTCCAGCTCTCTCGGCATCTCCGCAGCAACCACCCTCTCCCCGGCGAGCCTCGTCGTCTACACACTGATGGCGAGGCTCGCTCTCTTGGGCACCCGCCCCCCTGCGCTCAGCGTGGACTGCCTGGGCACTTCTCCACGAACGACTGGCCCCAGTTCGCGGTGCCTGTCGCGATCGAGAATTCCGTCACCGCGCCGCAGTCCGAACAACGGAACCTGACGTGCCCCGGAACGTCAGGTTCGGGGAGCTGCTCCAAGTGATGCCCGAGCAACGCGGTCACCATCTCGACGAACCGCGAGAGCGTCTGCTGATCCGGATCGTCAGTCATCGAGGATCAGGATTCTGCAAGGCATGGTTGCCACACCGTCATAAGCGCGCCGCGCGTCGGCATCGTCCCGAGAGATTCTCTCTTTCCTCGCGCGACCTGGCGCCCTATGCGTTTTGTAAGCAGGAGACCTGGACGGGGACACGGCCGAGAGACCTGGAGAGGTGGAGCGATCGGATGACGGCACCGGTTACAGCAGAGAGCCACGGTGAACGCACTGCGCAAGCCAACGGGCACCAGCTCGGCGAGTGGTCGATCACGGCGATGAGCTCGATCCGCAGCGAGTGTGCTGCCTGCGGTGCCGACGTCGTGGTCCGGTACACGCCGAGGCCGGGGACGTTTGTCACCTCGGGTCGCGCGAAGGATGAGCGGTGCACGGCAACTCAGGATCGACCGCCAGGGTCGAAAAGAGATCTCGGAATCGCTGTGATCAGTAGCTCCGGGCACGATTCGTAATGAGGCCGAGCTGTCGCCAGGCGACCCGGACCCGCGGGTCAACCTGGCCTTGACGCTCGATCATTCCGGGCGATTGGAGGAGGCGTTCGAGGCGTACGAAACCGCACTCGAAGTGTCGCCGGGGTACCTGCCTGCTATCCAGGGGATCGCGCGAGCGGCCGTGCGAAGCAGGCGCGACGATGCTCGGCTGAAGGGGTGGCTCGACGCCATCGCGATCGAGACGACGAACGAGAGTTGGCGAGACTGGGCGCGACTGGAGGCGACCAGGCTCGATGGCCGCACTGACTGAATGTCGAGTGGCCGATTCGCTACGATGCGATGATGGCGGAAGGACTCCCCCCGGCAGCGTTCGGCCCCATCAAGGTCGCGTGGAGCGGAGTCGTCCGGTCAGTGCAACCTCGCATTCGGTTGACGCGCTCGTTCGATGAGCGCCAGCACTCGTACCTGGGTTACGTGCTGCACATTGACGGCAAGATCGCCGACGAGGACCGCGACTTCACGGTCGGAGTCGGGAAGGCTGCGCACGCGAAGCACGGTTTTCGGGTCGGCGATCGGGTCTCGGGAAAGTGTGTCCCTGTGCGCACGAACCTCGCGGAACCAGCCGAGTACTACAAGACGAGTGCCCTACGCCTGGAGCGCGACGAGCGAGCCGCAGGGAACCCGCCCCCGTGGCATCACCTTGCCCCCCTGCTCGAAGAGTATCGCCAGCGCGGTCACCGGCGGCTGGCCGCCCGCACGTACGAGACGAGCTGCTCCACGTGTACGTGGGGAGCGCGGATGGCCGTCGAGATCATTGTCGATCATTGGAAACCGGACCGGAAGAAGTACCGAACCGAGACCTTCTGCTACGGGCCGCTGTCGTGTGGCCTCTACAAGGCTGGTCCCACCCGAAAGGTCCCCGGGCGGCGAGGCATGTCGTACGAGGAAGAGGACTGGATCGACGGGGAAGCCACGAATCATCGGTCACCGGACGAGTGAAGACGATCTCGCCCCGTACGAGACTTTGGACGCGGAGTGGGTGCTGGAGCTATCCGACCTCACTTGTCAAGCTCGGCAGCCTCGCGATCGCTGCCGCGTCCTCGTCCGGGGCGAACTTCGAGTAGATGTTCGACGTCAAGGTCGGCGAGCAATGCCTCGCCAGCTTCTGGGCATGCGGGAGCGACACGCCCGCCCGCGCGAGGCTCGTGACGAACGACACGCGCAACGAATGGAAGTCGCACCGGCCGACCTCGGTTTCGCGCGGGATGCCAGCCGCGTCGAGATCGTGATCGAGGACTTCGGCGGCACGATAGTGATGTCCAACGCCACGGAACACCGGGGACGCAGGTAGCGCATCGAGAAGGAAGTTACGCAGCACGACGGCTACCTCGGCCTGCAACGGAATGCGCGAGTTCCGCCTGTTCTTCGCGTGCCCGTGCGCGACGGTGACCACGGGGTTGTCGTCGTCCAGCACGAGGTCACGGCGACGGAGCGCGAGCAGCTCTCCGCGTCGAAGTCC
>JAAELY010000125.1 GCA_024226335.1 bacterium | reverse complement strand
GGCTGCGAAGCGCGATGCATCCGCCTGCGCTGCGTCGCGCGACCCTCTGCAGATCTACGGATCTGCGATCGGATCACCCTTCTTGCTCAGGCGGCGACTCCCGCTTCTCGCTCGATTCCTCCCTGTGCAGAGATTCCCTAGAGGACTGGCCTCGGCCTTCGGTCCCGGGCTTCGAATCGAGCGCTTCGAACTTCGCGACGCGGCGCGAGTGGCGACCGCCCTCGAAACCGGTCTCGAGCCAGATGCCCACCCATTTCAGCAGTTCGGCTCGATCGAACTCCTGCGCACCCAGACACAGGACATTGGAATCGTGGTGCTGTCGAGTCATGGCGGCACCCCGCTCGTTGTACACGAGCGAGGCGCGCACGCCCGGAATGCGATTCGCCAGCATCGTCATACCGATGCCATTGGTACAGGTGAGGATCGCCCGTTCGGACTGGCCGGTTGCCACAGTTTCAGCCGCGGGAATCCCGAAGTCCGGATAGTCGCAGGACTCGTCACTGTGGGTTCCGAAGTCCACGACCTGATGGCCCAGGCGTTCGAGTTCCTTGATCAAGACGGTCTTGAACTCGAACGCCGCGTGATCGGCTGCAACTGCGATTTTCACCGCTAGGACACGTTCGCGTACACGTCCATGACTTCGTGCAGCAGATCGATCGCCTCGGTCTTGGGACGCTGGAACGAGTTGCGACCGATGATCGAACCGAAACCGCCGCCTTCCGCGATGCCGTTGATCTCCTCGACCACGGCCTCGCGACCCTTGGCCGCCCCACCCGAGAAGATCACGATGCGACGACCGTTGAATGCGGACGTGACGACGTGGCTGACGCGCTGGGCGAGTGTTCCGATCGGAATACTCTGGCTCTCGTAGACCTTGCGCGCCTCGTCCTGTTCGATGTGCTCGCTCGGCGGCTTCACCTTGATGATGTGCGAGCCGAGTTGAGCGGCGATCTGGGCGGCGTAGGCCACCACGTCGATCGCGGTTTCACCGGCCTTCGAGATGGCCGATCCGCGCGGGTACGACCAGACCACGACCGCCAGCCCGTTCGCCTTGGCCTCTTCCGTCAGCTCGCGAAGCTCTTCGAACATGACATTGCGCGCAGCCGAGGCCGGATAGATCGTATAGCCGATCGCCGCGCAGCCCAGGCGCAGCGCCTCTCCAACCGATCCGGTCACGGCCGGACAGGGCTCGTCACCCGGTGTCAGGCTGTCCGAATTGTTCAGTTTCAGGATCAGCGGGATATCCCCCGCGAACTCCGCGGCACCCGCTTCCAGGAAGCCCAATGGCGCGGCGTATGCGTTGCATCCGGCATCGATGGCCAGTTCAAAGTGGTAACGGGGGTCGTAGCCCAGCGCATTTGGCGCGAAACTGCGCGCAGGGCCGTGCTCGAAACCCTGGTCCACGGGCAGAATCACCATCTTTCCGGTACCGCCGAGACGCCCATGATTGAGCATCCTGGCCAGGTTGGACAGGACGCCCGGGTTCTCAGACGAGTACCAGGACAGGATCTCCTTCACACGCTTGGTCGTCACGATTGCTCCTCTCTCCGAAAGCTCTGAAGAAATCGAGCCGGGCCGGGCCGACTCGTGTGGAAATTTACGGCGCGGAGTTTAACCTATCCTGCCGATCGCCGAATGAGTTACTTACGATGAAACCGCGTTCCACCCAGATCGTCTGCACCATCGGTCCCGCGAGCCGCGACGCCGAGACCCTCGAGCGTCTGATCGACGCTGGAATGCGCGTGGCGCGGCTGAACTTCGCCCACGGTACCGAGGCCGAGCAACGTGAGACCGCCGCGCGCATTCGAGCCGCCGCGCGCTCCCGCAAGCGCCCGGTCGCGATCCTGCAGGATCTGGCCGGACCCAAGATCAGGCTGGGAGAACTTCAACCCCATCAGGTGACCCTGACGACCGGATCGCTGACGACGCTGGTATGCGGTACGCCAAAAGGCGACGCCGCCCACCTGCCGGTCCCCGACGAGTTCCTGCACGAAGAGGTCCGTCAGGGCGGACCGGTGCTCCTGGGTGACGGGGCCGTCGAACTTCAGGTGGAAGAAATCGACGGCCAGGAAATCCACTGTCGCGTGGTGGTGGGTGGAGAGATCTCCAGCGGAAAGGGCCTGAATTCACCAGGCGGGTTGTCCGCGCGCCCCCTGCTCGACGCGAAGGACGAGGCCGATATTGCGCTCGGTGTGGAAATCGGTGTGGACATGGTTGGCGTCTCCTATGTGCGAACGGCAGAGGATCTGCTGACCGTTCGCCGCCTGCTCAAGACGCACGGGCACCCCACACCGCTGGTGGCCAAGATCGAAACGGCACTCGCGCTCGAGAATCTGGACGAGATCCTGGCCCGCGCCGATGCAGTGATGGTCGCGCGTGGCGACCTCTCGCTCGAAATCCCCTACGAACGGGTTCCGATCGAACAGAAGCGCATCGTCCAGGCCGCGCTGCGCGCCGGGCGCCCGGTGATCACGGCGACTCAGATGTTGCAATCGATGGTGAGCGCACCGCGTCCCACCAGGGCCGAGATCACCGATGTGGCCAACGCCGTGCTGGATGGAACCGATGCGGTGATGCTCTCGGACGAAACGGCGGTGGGGGCAGATCCGGTGCGGGTATGCCGCGCCATGGCGCGCATCGTCGACGAGACCTTGGGCGCCTTTCCCGACTTCCGGGAAACACCGCTGGACGGCATTGCCGAAGAACTGCACGAACTCGCGGTGTTCTCGCGCGCCGCGGTCCGGACCGCTCGCGAAATCGGCGTTGCCGCCATTCTCACCTGGACCAGTGGCGGACTCGCCGCGCGATTGCTCTCGCGTCAACGCCCCAGTACCCCGATTCTGGCACCGACGCGCTACGAAGAAACGTATCAGCGCCTCGCCCTGCCGTTCGGCGTGCATCCGGTGCTGTGTCCCCGGGGCGAGATGACGCGCCGGCAACTCGAAGACGTGCTGGGCGAACTCGACGATCAAGACACGCTTCTCCTGGTCGGCCACCTGCCCGGAGAGCGCCAGCGAGTTCCCTGGATGGCGCTCGCCCGAGTCGCCTCCCTGGAAGAGTGGTCGCGCGATCCGCGCAATCAGCGTCCCCATACCAGCTGATACGGAGCCGGTTTTCCGCAGGGGCCCGGAGGCTTGGGATTCCGCGAAGCTCCCCGGGGTTTTTGAAGGCCGTTCCCGAGTCTGTTAGCGTGGCTTGCGCAATGCCCAAGAAATCCCCCCCCAAGGTGTTCAGCCTGCTGAACTCCGACCTCTCAGAGTTGTCGAAGGTCGAGCGACTCAAGGCCGAAAGCGAAGGCCTGTTCTGGGTCGCCGGAAAGGAAAAGCACAGTTTCCGATCGGAGATCGACGCCATGACGACCGGTGAAGCCAAGACCCTGTCGAACGAAGCGAAGGAATTGTCGAAGCATTTCGGCGTCTACAAGCAGCAGGAGCGGGTTTCCGGGCGCAAGAGCGACAACTTCATCTTCATGGTGCGCCTGCGCCTGCCGTCTGGCGGCGAGATGTCGGCGGAACAATGGGCCGCCGTGGGCGAGGCATCGGATCGCTTCTCCAACGGCAGTTTGCGCCTGACCACGCGCCAATCCATCCAGTTCCACTACGTACCGGGTGCCGAACTCAGCGCGCTGGTGCGCTTCCTGAACGAGGAATACCCGAACCGGGGCCTCGAAATCTCGACGCTGGCCGCCTGCGGTGATGTGAACCGCAACACGATGTGCAGCGTGGCCGACGACCTGATCGCCGATCAGCCCATGAACTCGCGCGAGATCGCCTTCCAGATCGCAGACGACCTGGCACCGCGGACTTCGTCCTATTTCCAGGCCTTCCTGACAGATGACGAAGGCAAGATCGAGGCGCCCTTGAACCCCGAAGAACCCCTGTACGGCAAGCAATACCTGCCGCGAAAATTCAAGGTGGGTATCGCCCATCCGCAGGACAACTCAGTCGATCTCCTGACGCAGGACGTGGGCCTGCTGCCCGTCGGCAAGGGCGAGGAATTCGACGTGCACTCGGGTGGCGGCATGGGTTCGACGCACGGGCAGGAAGACGCCCGGCCTCTGCTCGGCCTCTACCTGGGACGGGTCTCGCGCGCACAGGTCATCGATACCGTGCGGGCGATCGCGATCCTGCAGAAGGAGAACGGAGAGCGAAAAGATCGCCGACAGGCCCGCTGGAAGTACACCATCCGGCGACTCGGGCTCGAGACCGTCCAGAAACACCTGCGCGAGCGTTTCGAGATCGATCTGAAAGACTCACCGCCGCTACCGATCCCGCCCAATCAGTTCTTCCACGGCTGGCGCGACGAAGCCGGAGAGCGGGGAGATCTCTTCCTCGGCATACCCGTGGCGAGCGGCCGTCTGCAGGACTCCGGCGATGTAAAGATGCGCAGTGCGATTTCCCGAGTCGTCGCCGGGGTGCCCGGCATCGGCGTGCGCATCACGGGCAACCAGGATCTCTTGCTCTGCCATATTCCGTCCGACAAGCGCTCGTGGGTCGAAGACGTACTGCGAGAGCACGGCGTTGCCTTGCCGGACGAGGTTTCGGCGTTTCGGCGCCAGGCGTTTGGTTGTCCAGCCTTGCCGACCTGCGGCCTGGCGATGACCGATGCCGAACAAGCGCTGCCCGGATTGTGCGACGCCCTCGAAGCTGCGGGCGTGGCGGATGTCGATGTCGTCCTGCGCATGGCGGGCTGCCCCAATCACTGCTCTCGGCCGCCATCCGCCGAGATCGGGCTGACCGGCTTCGGCAAGAATGCGCACATGGTCTGCGTAGGTGGCTCGCGCGAAGGCACGCGGCTCGCGCAGGTGCTGTACCCGAAGCTCGAATCCGAGCAGCTGATTCAGGTACTGGTCGGATTGCTGCGCGCGATCAAGGAAAACAATCCGGAGGGTCTTTCCGTGGGTGAATTCCTGCATCGAACTCCCTTCGAGAAGTTGCGCGAGTTCGCGGGAGTGGAGGCCTGAAATGGCGGGGGTCGAACTCGACATCGCCGGTAACGGAATCGCGACCCTTCTGATCAACCGACCGGAATCTCTCAACGCTCTTTCGTCTTCGCTCCTGAAAGACATCGATGGCGCGGTGGAACGGATCGAGAAAGAGCCGAAGATCCGCGCGGCGATCGTCACCGGCGCAGGTCGAGCCTTCGTCGCCGGTGCCGATATCGAGGAGATCTCCGGCCTGAACCGTGAGAGCGGCCTCGATTTCACCCGGCGGGGCCAGGGCGTCTTCTCGCACATCGAACGACTCGAAAAGCCCGTCGTTGCGGCGGTGAACGGCTTCGCGCTCGGCGGCGGTTGCGAACTGGCGATGGCCTGTCATATGCGACTCGCCTCGACCAAGGCGAAATTCGGCCAACCCGAGGTCAAACTCGGCATTTTGCCGGGCTTCGGCGGCACGCAGCGTCTTCCCCGTCTGGTTTCTCGCGGAACGGCTACGCAGATGATTCTGTCGGGCGCGATCATCGATGCCGCGGAGGCGTTGCGCATCGGCCTGGTCAGCGAGCTGCTCGAGCCCGACGATCTGCTCGGGCGCTGTTCCGCTCTACTCGAGCAGATACTGGGGAACGGTCCAGCTGCGCTCGCCGCCTCTCTCGCAGCCATTCGCGACGGCCTCGACGAATCGCTCGAGACTTCGATGGAGGTCGAGGCAAAGCTATTCTCTGCCGCCTGTGGGACAGAAGAGATGAAGGAAGGCACCCGCGCCTTCCTCGAAAAGCGCGACCCGAAGTTCTAGCGGGTTGCATCAGGCTACGGGTTGGCTCGTTTCCGTGCGGGTCCTAGTCTTGTTGTCCTACACCCCCCATCTTTTGATGGAGGAGTGGGCATGGTCGCCGGACGAGAGCGATGGTCGAGCAAGACGGGATTTCTGCTGGCCGCCGTGGGCTCCGCCGTAGGACTCGGCAATATGTGGCGGTTCTCGTATCTGACCGCCGAGAACGGCGGCGCTGCCTTCGTCCTGCTCTACATCGTGATGACGCTGCTGATCGGTCTGCCCGTCCTGCTGGCGGAACTCACACTCGGCCGAGGCGCACGCCGCAGCCCGATCGAAGCACTGGGGGTTTTCGGCGGCGGTGCGTGGAAAGCCCTGGGCGGGCTCTTCGTGGCGACGGGTTTCCTGATCCTCGCCTACTACAGTGTGATCGCGGGCTGGACGGCGCGCTACGCAATCGAAGCGGTGCTGACCGGCTTCCCGGAAAACCCCGGCGAATACTTCGGCTCGATCATCAACGGTCGAGCAGCCGTTGCCTGGCACCTCGTCTTCATGGCCGCGACTACGTTGACGGTCATGGTGGGCGTCAAGGGCGGGATCGAACGACTCTCGATCGTGTTGATGCCGCTGCTGTTTGTGCTGGTCTGCGGGCTGGCTCTATTCGCGATGACGCTGGACGGTGCGAGTGCGGGTTACGACTTCTACCTGTCGGTTGACTGGTCGAAGCTGTTCACGGCGAAGGTGCTCAACGATGCAGCCAGTCAGGCTTTCTTCAGTCTGAGCCTGGGCATGGGCGCGATCATGACCTACGCCAGCTATCTGCCCGAAGACAGCCACCTGCCCAATGAGTCGATCATCATCGCGACGGCCGACTTCGGGGTCGCGTTCATCGCAGGACTGGCCGTATTCCCGATGATCTTCGCCTTTGGCCTCTCCGATCAGGTCAACGGCAGTACCGTGGGTGCGCTCTTCATCACACTACCGGCCGCCTTCAACGAAATGGGCACCGCTGGATATCTCGTCGGCATCCTGTTCTTCGTCGCACTGGTGATCGGTGCACTCACTTCGGCGATCTCTCTGCTCGAAGTCGTCGTCTCGTCGGCGATGGATGTACTGGGTTTGAGCCGGCGTACGGCTGCACTGAGCGCCGGCGGCTTGATCGCAGCTCTCGGGATCATTCCCGCACTCGATGACGGCCGCCTGGACGTCATGGACAAACTGGCCGGCAATGCATTCCTGGTCGCGGGCGGGCTGATCCTTGCGGTCTTCGTCGGATGGGTCATGCGCAATCCGCTCGACGAGGTGAGCAAGGGCGCGACGGGAGTGCGCTGGTTCGGGCTCTGGCGGTGGCTTCTGCGGATCCCGGTTCCACTCGTACTGGCCTACACACTGTTCGAGTTCGTACGCGGCTGGAATGCCGGTTCTTGAGCTGCGGTCGTGATCGACTGCAGAGCCTACTTTGAACTCCTCGCACGCAACGGCATCGACTTCTTCACCGGCGTACCCGACTCGCTTCTGAAGGACTTCAGCAACTGCGTTTCGGAACACGCCACAAGCGGCGACGAGCTGATCACTGCAAATGAAGGCGCCGCAGTCGCACTCGCAGCGGGCCACCACCTGGCGACCGGCGGACTCGGTCTGGTGTACATGCAGAACTCCGGACTCGGCAACGCGATGAATCCGCTGACATCACTGGTCGACCCGGAGGTGTACTCGATTCCGATTCTTCTTCTGATCGGCTGGCGTGGGGAACCGGGACATCCCGACGAGCCCCAGCACCTGAAACAAGGGAGGGTGACTCTTGCGACGCTCGAGACACTGGAAATCCCATATGAGATACACCCCGAGACACTCGATGAGTCAGCTGCGTCCCTGGAGCGCGCGGTAGAACATATGCGAGGGAACGCTTCCCCCTACGCATTGGTCGTACGTGCGGGAACATTTTCGCCGTACGAGAAGAGCGAGAGCGCACGGGAAGCCTTCGAGATGCGCCGTGAAGAAGCAGTGATCGAGATCGCTTCCCTGCTCGATCCCGCCGATGTGATCGTATCGACCACGGGAAAGACCTCGCGCGAGCTGTTCGAGTATCGGGCTTCCACCAGTCGGGATTTCTCGGGTGACTTTTTGACCGTGGGCTCGATGGGTCACGCCTCACAGATCGCGATGGGAGTCGCCCTCGCCCGCCCCTCCCGACAGGTGGTCTGTCTGGACGGCGACGGCGCTGCAATCATGCACATGGGCTCGATGGCCATCTCCGGTCGGCGCGCGCCCGAGAACTTCAAGCACGTGATCGTCAACAACGCTGCCCACGACTCGGTGGGCGGACAGCCGACCGTAGGAAACGAGATCGACTTTCCCGCGATCGCGCGCGCGTGCGGCTATCGAGACGCATGGTGCGTATCTAGGCGCGAGACACTGAAGGATGCGGTAGGAAGGATGCGCGCTGCATCTGGGCCGGTGCTCCTGGAAGTCAGAGTGAGCAAGGGGGCGCGCACCGACCTCGGTCGACCGACGATTGCTCCGATCGACAACAAGCACAGCTTCATGAAGAGACTTGTCGAATGAGGACCGAGCTGATCATCTGCCAGGAAGGAGCGGTAGAGAGGCTCGCAGAGATCGTCGCAGAGCGGCGTTCCCGACGAGTGTTCCTGGTCACGGGAAATGCCTCGTACCCGGCATCCGGTGCCGAGGCACTCATTGCGAAAGCCCTGGAGCCCTGCGCGGTCGAGCGCTTCTGTGGCTTTGGCGAGAATCCAGCACTCGACGACATCACTTCGGGGATCGAACGCTTCTGCGCATTCGGCCCGGACCTGGTCGTGGCGGTGGGTGGTGGTTCGCCTCTGGATATGGCCAAGAGCATCAATGTCCTCGCCGCGCAGGACGGCGACGCGATCGATTTCATCGAAGGACGGAGCGAACTCCAGCCTCGGGGTTGTCCCCTGGTCGCCGTGCCGACGACTGCCGGTTCAGGAAGTCAGGTGACGCATTTCGCGGCGGTATGGGTAGGACGAACCAAACACTCCCTGGCCCATCCATGCATGCGACCCGAGTTCGCCCTGGTGGACCCGCGTCTGCTCGCGAGTCTGCCGTCACACGTCGCAGCGGGAGCGGGCCTGGACGCATTGAATCAGGGCATTGAGTCGTACTGGTCGATTCACGCAACGCAGGAGTCGCAGGATTTCGCGCGAGAGGCCATCGAGTGCGTCATCCAACACCTGGTCCGTTTCGTCGTTCAGCCCGACGACGCTTCTCGGATGGGCATGGCGCGTGGCGCGCACCTGGCGGGCGAGGCAATCGAGCGGACGAAGACGACTGCCCCACACGCCATCTCGTACCCGATCACGTCGCACTTCGGCATTCCGCACGGTCAAGCCGTGGGTCTGATCCTGCCATCGATCCTGCGCTTCAACGCGGGGGTAACCGCCGAGGACTGCCTGCATCCGCTCGGAACGCACCACGTACAGGACACCCTCCGGAACCTGGCAATTCTGCTTGGAGCCGAAGAACCGCACGCAGCCGCGGATCGTTACGAAACACTGCTGGACGAGATCGGGCTGTCTCGAGATTGGACGAAACTCGGGCTCGCCGGTGCAGACGTGCAGGAAACAATCGTCGCCCACGGATTCGACCCGAAGCGGGTCAATAACAACCCGCGCCGCCTGACTGAAGTCGCCCTGCGGGAGATGCTCGACCGGCTAGGCGCCTAGATAACGGCTTCTATCAGATAGGGACCCGGCGTCGCGAATGCCCGACCGAGAGCAGAGATCAGTTCCTCGGCCGTTTCTGCGCTTTCACCGGGCACACCCATGCCGCGAGCCAGCGACACCCAGTCGATCACCGGTTGCGCCAGATTGGTGAGAGCGGTCGCCGCCGGACCCGGCTTGACGATATCGGCTCGGGCCAGTTCGATTTTCAGGATCCGGTACTCGCGATTCGCGCAGATGATCGTCTTCACATCGAGCCCCTCGCGCGCCTGGGTCCACAGAGACTGCAGGGTGTACATGCCACTCCCGTCCGCCTGTAGTGCGATCACCGTGCGATCGGGACACGCGACGGCCGCGCCGGTTGCACAGGGAAGTCCCTGGCCGATTGCGCCACCTGTGAGCGAGAGCATCGTGTGCGGAGGGCTGGCCGCGCTCGCCAACAGATGCCCGCGTCCGGAGGTGGCCGACTCGTCCATGACGATCGCGTTTTCGGGTTGCAGGCAGGCAAGGGCTGCGCCGAGACTGTCGGGTGTGAGGGCGCCGCTGGGAAGCGCGGGCAGGGTCGCATCGGGTACGGAGGCCTTTGGTGCAGCGAGTGCGTCGGCCAGCGCCTCTAGCGCACCTGCACCGTCCTGATCCGGCTCCGCGAGTGTGTGCACCGTGCAGCCGTCGGGTGCCAGGCGACTCGGCACCCCCGGGTAGGCGAAGAAACTGACTGGAGCCAGTGTCTCCACCAGGACCAGATGCGACACCGTCTTCAACAAGGCGATGATCTGTTCCGGGAAGTACGGAAGCTTGTCGACAAAGGGCAAACCCGCACCGCGCTCGACGCGCGCCGGAAACGTATCCATCAGCACGCGAGCACCGTTGCCTGAGGCGATGCGGGCGGCAGCCCGCAACCCAGGTTCGCGCAGGGCCCGTCCTCCGAGCAGCAGTAACACGGATTCGCCCCCGCGCAGGGCGGAAGCGACTGCGTCAATGCTCGATGACGCGACTGCCCGAGCTGGCGTTGGCGCGATCGGCCGGGCGGCTTCCGGTGCTTCTTCCCACGCGCAGTCGGCGGGAATGATGAGCGTGGAAACCGAACCCGGTACAGAGGTCGCCTCTGCGATCGCTGTGGCTCCATCTCCTGGAAGCTCGCGCGCGCTCTTCGAGGTCCGAACCCAGTTCGATACGGGGTTCGCCAAAGAATGGATATCGGAGGTCAGCGGTGCATCGGCCGACAGGTGCCAGGTCGCCTGATCGCCGACCAGATTGACGACCGGCGTGTGCGCGCGACATGCATTGTGCAAGTTCGCTATGCCATTGGCGAATCCCGGTCCCAAATGCAGAACGGTAAGTGCGGGGCGATCGGTCATTCGGCCGTACCCGTCCGCCGCACCAGTTATCACACCTTCAAACAATCCGAGTACCGACCTCATGCCGGAAACGGCGTCGAGTGCACCGACCAGATGCATCTCCGTGGTCCCGGGATTTGCAAAACAAGTATCGACGCCCGAGGCATGCGCGGTGCGAATCAGCTCTTCTGCTCCGTTCCCCATATGCGGAGTCTATCAGAGCGTGGCGGGCGGAGTGTCTCGCCCATGCTAGGATCGAAGAGATGGAAGATTCGCTGACCACGGTCGCGGAATTCGACTCCGCCATGGAGGCCGGACTCGCGAAGGCGCGACTCGAAGCCAATGGAGTGCAAGCCTTCCTGAGCAATGAAACGGTCGGCGAGTACCCTTCCGGCGCCGGTGCTATTGCCCTGAAGGTATCCGAGTCCGATCTCTCTCGAGCCATCGCGCTCTTGCGAGGCGAAGAGCAGGAAGAGGAGGGAATAGAGAGCCCCCTCGACTGGCGCGAACACGAACCCGACGAGCGCTGCCCGGTGTGCGAGGGATCCCTGGTCAACACCAGTCGACCCGCTTGGCCATTTCGACTGTTGCGGCTGGTGCTTTCGATGTTCTTGCCGCTACCCGACCGCGCGTTTGCGACTGATCGCCGGTCGTGCGGAATCTGTGGCTATCGCTGGAGGACGGGTGAGTTCGCAGTCACCGGTGTTCCTCCGCCACCCACGAGACCTTGAAAGGACACGGATTGATCTAGTGTCCTGTTTCAGAAGTTCCATCTCGAATTAATTGAAGTGTTCAGGAGTCGGTCTTCCCAGAGTAGAATGGAGGGCAGACGATGGGGCAGAGAGGACGACCACGCGCAGCGGTGACGCTGACGGACGCGGAGCGCG
>JAAELY010000124.1 GCA_024226335.1 bacterium | reverse complement strand
GCCTTCAATAATTGATGCAGATTCGCCATTCGTTTCCCTAGCTGTCCGAGGCCGATACGCGGAAGACCTCGCCGATTGTCGTCGTGCCTTCCATAACCTTGTTCAAAGCGCTTCTTCGCAGCGTACACATTCCACCGCGAATCGCCTCACGCTTGATCTCGGCCGCACTCGCACCGTTCAGCACGAACTCCTTCAGGTTCTCGGTCATCACCATGACCTCGTACACCGCAATTCGACCTTTGAACCCGGTATCTGAACAGTTGGCGCAACCGGCTCCCTTGACCGGAGTACAACTGGCCGCTTCTTCGCTCGACATGCCGGCCTTTTCGAGTTCCTCAGCAATGACTTCCGGGTCGTTCTCTACACATTCCGGACACACCTTGCGGGCAAGACGCTGGGCCACGACGCAGTTCACGGAACTCGCGACGAGGAATGGTTCGATTCCCATATTGAGCAGGCGATTGATGGTACTCGGCGCATCGTTCGTATGGAGTGTCGAGAGCACCATATGGCCGGTGAGTGCAGCCTTGATCGCGATCTCAGCCGTCTCGAAGTCACGAATCTCACCGACCATGATGATGTCTGGGTCCTGACGTAGAAAAGATCTGAGCGCGGTGGCGAAGTTGAGACCGATGTCCTCCTTCATATTCACCTGGTTGATACCGCTCAGATTGAACTCGACAGGGTCTTCGGCGGTCGAAATATTCTCCGTAGACGTGTTCAGCTCGGAGAGTGCCGAATACAGAGTGGTGGTCTTTCCTGAACCCGTCGGGCCCGTGACCAGTACCATCCCGAAAGGCTGATGGATCGAGTTCTGGAAGTCAGCGAGCTGCGCCTCGGCGAAACCGAGCTTCGTCATGTCGAGTTGGAGATTCCCCTTGTCCAGGAGACGAAGAACGATCTTCTCACCAAAGAGTGTCGGCAGGACGGAGACGCGATAGTCCATCTCCTTGTTCCGCCCCATCTTGAGCTTGATGCGACCATCCTGGGGTAGACGACGCTCCGCGATATCGAGATCGGCCATGATCTTCACGCGCGAGGTGATCGGGTTCTTGAGCTTGCGCGGCGGCTTCATCACTTCGTAAAGCACACCATCGATGCGGTAGCGGACGCGGAAGTCCTTCTCGTAGGGTTCGATGTGGATATCCGAAGCGACTTTCTTCACCGCATCGGTCAACACCAGATTGACCAGTTTGACGACCGGCGCGTCCTCGGTCGCACGCTCGAGTTCTTCGACGTCGACGGAATCGTCGTCGCTGACGACTTCAAAATCGCCATCGTCGAAGCCGGCCATGACTTCGTCCATCGATTCGCCATTGTCGTAGTACTTCTCGATGGCCCGGCGAATCGCTTCCTCGGCCGCGATGACAGACTCGACGTCGTACCCCGTAAGGAACTTCACGTCATCGATGGCGAAAATGTTCGAGGGATCCGCTGTCGCAATGATCAATGTGGAGCCTGCACGATTCACCGGAAGAATCGTGTGCTTGGTCGCAACGTCTTCGGGAATCAGCGCAACCACCTCGGGATCGATCTCGAAGTCTTCGAGTTCGATTGCCGGAACTCCGTATTGCCCGGAAACGACCTCAGCGAGGTCATTCTCCTGCACGTACCCGAGTTTCGTGATCTGGTATCCCAGTCGCGTTCCCGTCGCGCGCGATTCCTCTTTCGCGCGACGCAATTCCTCCTGCGAAAGGAGGTTCTTCTGTACCAGGAGTTCGCCGATCCGTTCGTTCACCGATTGTCTCCGAGACCGGTCACGCGCTGCCGCGAGCGACATCGCAAGTACCAGTGGTTCGGCGAGTTTTATCGGTGTGGCTCAGATGCAGCTTTACCGAGAGAAGGCTCCGTGATGTCTCTCATCCGGGCTCCGACCTGCATGGCGGCGAAGGCGCCAACCAGCGTAATCGGCAACCAGTAGGACATGTGCACGACGGTACCGAAGCCTACCGCCACCGTTGAAGAAACACCAAAGAGCGCAAGAGCTTCACGACACGCGAAGTGGTACACGCCAATGAAACCCGGCGCGGATGGAGCGGCGACAGCAAGCGCAGTAAAGACATGAGCCGTCATCACGGCCATGACGAATTGAGCCGGAGGCATTTCGACCCCGAAGGCGAAAAGGCCCAGTGCAAAGGGCAGAGGAATTACCAGAACCCAGAGAACCAGAGACAGGAGCGCCACCAGTGTCACGGTACGCCGACCACGCAAAGACTCGAGGCCCAGACACACTTCGCGTACCAGCTCCATGGCCGAATTTCGCAGGCTCGCCGGCGCATAGCCAAGCGGACGCTCTATCCAACCGAGCACCCAGTCTCGCCTCAACCGCAACAGAACCAGAAAGGCGACCGGCAAGGCGCTGAAGGTCGCGGCCAATATGCCCCCGGTCTGCACCCATGCGGGCAGGGTCTTGGCCTGGAAGTACAGCAACCCACCGCCGACCAGCGAGAGAGTCGTCAGATCGATGACGCGTTCCAGTACCACCGTGCCCAGGGCCGCCGAACCGGTCAACTGGGTCTGTTTCGCCAATACCCAGGGCCGGGCCAGTTCGCCGATGCGAAACGGCAGCACATTGATGGCGAACGCACCGACCGCCGTCGCCTGGAGGTGGGGTATGAACGGTGCTGGCGGGTTGCTCAGCGATGCGGTGAAGAGCGTCCAGCGAGCCGAACGCAACCAGAGCGCGAATAGATTCACCGGAATGATCAGGGCGATCGGTAGAAGACGCGCGCCCGCAATATCCGCCGCTACATCAGCAAAGCGAATATCGTGGACCGTATAGAGCAATGCCGCGACCGGAAGCGCGATCCCGACCCATACCTTCCAGTCCAGCAAGAGTTTCCGCCGGGAGCGGCCCGCCGGGGATTCCGTCACGAGTTCCTCGACCTCAGGATCTCTCCGGCGCGTCTTGCGTCTTCTGCAATCTGCGCTTTGAGTTCGGCAGGGCCGGAGAAGCGCTTCTCATCGCGAATGCGTTCGCAAAAGGCCAGCGAGATGCGCCGTCCGTACAGGTCCCCAGAAAAATCGAGCAGATGCGTTTCTGCCAGTACCTGACCCTTGTCAAAGGTTGGACGCGTTCCGATGTTCGTCACCGCGGGACGCTCCTCCGCTGAAAGACGGCCTTCCTCGAATATGCGAACCGTCGTGGCGTACACGCCATTGGCGGGGATCAACTCGTTTTCCGGTTCGAGGTTCGCGGTAGGAAAACCCAGGGTTCGACCGCGCCGATCGCCTTCGACGATCTTCCCCCAGACTGAATAGGGGCGCCCTAGACACAAAGCTGCGTCACTGACGTCGCCTTCGCCCAGCGCTTTGCGAATTCGGGTGCTCGAAACATCGCTGCCCCCCGCAGTTACCTGTGGAATGATCGCGATCCGGATCCCCAGATCGGGACCAATACGCGCCAGAGTCTCATCCGAGCCGCTCCGATCCTTCCCGAACTGGAAGTCGCGACCCACCAGGAGATCGCGTGGCGCAATACGCTCGGCGATCACTCCTTGCAAGAAAGCCTCGGCGGAGAGTGAAGCGAACTCTCGCGTAAACGGTTCCCGGATCAGGAAGTCCACTCCCAGTTCCTGCAACTCGAGAGCCATCTGCTCCCACGACATGAGTCTGGCCTGTACCCGATCTGGATAGAGCACCTGCCGCGGGTGTGGATCGAAGGTATACACGGCGGTCTTGACGCCGAGGGCAGCGCCGCGCTCCATGAGTTCCCGAATCAGGGCGAGATGCCCCAGATGAATCCCATCGAAATTGCCAACGGTGAGGACGACTCCCCGTTCGCTCGCCGGCAATTCAGTACTTCCGCCAATCACCTTCATCACACGCTCATTCTGCCTGGAATTCCGGCGACCTTAGAGCCTTACGAGAGGCGTTGCAACGCCGGTGAACACGCGTATCCTGCCAGAGTGGGTACGGTTTCCCGCTATCTTCTGGTTCAGTTCCTGATCGCGTCAGGCGGCGTGTTCCTGGGCCTTCTGATCACCTGGGTCGCAGCGGACACGCTGCTGCACCTGGACCAGATCGGCAAAGACGCAGCCATGGGGCTGCGTGGTGTACTGCTCCGCTCTCTCGATATCGTGGCGCTGGGTTTGCCGATGGCCTGCCTGACAGGCGTCGTATGGAGCCTGTCCCACGCGGTCCGGTATCGCGAGGTAACAGCGATTCGCTGTGGCGGAATCCCCTTGCGCGTCGCGCTGATCCCCCTGCTGCTCGGCGCAGCGGGCATTTCCGCATTCAGCGGCATCCTCGAGGACCGTGTGCTGATGCCGGTACGCCAGGCACTGTCGCGCACCGAGGCCCGTACCGCCGAGGAGCAATCGAAGCCAGAGCATATGATCGATCGCTGGTGGTACGCGGACGGGAACTCGATCCTCTCCGCGCAGAACTACGTCCCCGAAACGCGAAGACTCTCGGGAGTATCGGTGTTCCAGTTCGACGATGAGAGGCGCATCTCGCGCCGCATCGAAGCCCGCAGCGCTACGAATATCTCCGGCAGTACCTGGGAGTTCCGCATCGCCACGATTCGCGAGTTCGATCGCGATGGCGATCTGCGAAGGAGCACCGAGAGTTCGATGGAACTCGACCTGGGAATCACAGGTCAGGATCTGGAGGGGGCCGCACCTGAGCTCGCCACGGCCACCCTACACAAGCTCAACCGAGCGATTCGCAAGCACAGCGGAAGTGACGCCGAACTCGCGACGCTCGAGACGCTGTTCCACAGCCGACTCGCCCAGCCCTTCGCGGTCTTGATCCTGGTGCTACTGGCGATTCCCTTCGCGATCGGCGACGTGGAACGGGGCGACTCCCTGCCCCGCGCACTCCTGATGTCGATCATCTGCGCGGCCGGCTACTGGTTGTTCTGGACCGCCGGACTGCTGGTCGGACGCAGCGGCGCACTTCCCGCGTTTCTGCCGATCTGGGCTGTCACCCTGCTCGCGCTGGCCCTGGGCACGTACCGCTACCGTCAGATCCAGCAGTAGTCAGCGGCGCTTTTTGCTCGTGGTTCCAGGATCGAACAGATGCTTGAGGAACGGCGCGTCCTTCGACAAGACCATCGTGGTCTGGTCGTCGAGAGCCTTCCTATAAGCTTCGAGGCTGCGCAGGAACCCGTAGAACTCGGCGTCCTGGTTGTACGCCTCGGCGTAGATCCGCGTCGCTTCGGCGTCGCCCTCGCCGTGCAGGCGGGTGGAGGCGCGTTCGGCATTGGCCTGAATCACCAGCCCTTCGCGATCCGCTTTCGAACGGATCTCGAGGGCCTGTTCCTCGCCTTCGGCACGGTACTTCAACGCGAATCGATTGCGCTCGGTCCGCATGCGATCGAAGATCTTCTTCAGATTCGACTCCGGATAGTCCGTGCGGCGAATACGGAGATCCAGAATCGCGATTCCCAGGGGACGTAGCTCGTCATTGGCCGCCTGTGCGATCGAACGGATGATCTCTTCGCGACGCTCCGACAGCAGGTCACTCAGGGAGTTCTTCGGAATCGTCTCCTGTACCTTGCTGTAGGTACTGTCATCGAGGCGTTTGATCGCCTCG
>JAAELY010000123.1 GCA_024226335.1 bacterium | reverse complement strand
CGGGCGGCACATGCCGCGCGTTCAGGAGATGCTCGCCGCGGCCGCGGTGGCCGACGACACGCAGCGGAAACAACTGCTCATCGACGCGCAGCGAGAGATGCAGGCCATCCTGCGACGTCTCATGGTCGAACGGGAATTGGTTCGGGCCCGCCGCCAGCGGGCGGAACTGATCGCGCGAATTCGCGAGATCATCGTCAGTCAGCAGAGCGCGCACCGCCGTACCAGCGAGCTGTCGGGCTCTGACGAGCAGGCCATCCTGGCCGCCCTCGATCAGCAAAACACGACGGGAATCTTGTTCGAGCAGTTTTTGGATACCATCGCCGCTGTCTCGGCATGGTCGGGAGAACTGGGCGCAACCGCCGCCGAGGCGAGTCGCGTTCTTCTGGCCTCGGGCCTGACCGGCAAGTTGACCGCCGTGGCCGGGCAACTCGAACAGACCAGGTTCCGCGAAGCGGCCGCCGGACAGCAAGAGATACTCGCGGACCTGGCACGCATCGAGATCGCGATCCACAAACTGCTCGACCCCGCTTGGATCGGAAAGGACATCGCCAGGGCCATCAAAGAGATGCTCGAAGAACAAGAGGCGTTGAGGAAGCAGTCGCAGGACTTCGCCGGGGCCGATCCTTTCGGGCTGCTTGAAGAACAGACACTCCTGCAAGAGAAGCTGTCTCGGCTGGTGGAAAAGGTCACGGTCGTGAACGAGCGGGCCGCGATGCTTGCCGCACGAGCCGAGCGCAGCGCCGAAGAGGCACGGACGGCGATCTTCCGTGACGAAATGCCCGCCGCCGTCGACAGCCAAGGCCGCGTGATCGGCGCGCTGGTCGAGCTTCAGAGCGAAATGATTCACCATGACGGCCGCACATCGAGACCGTTGTCCGCCACGGAGTACCGACGCCTTGCCGAACACCTGACCAAGGCGCGAGACGTGTTGGTCGCGGCCCGCGAAAAGCTACCGCCGCCGTCCGACAACGCGACGCGGGCAAAGGCCGCGCTGAAGGAAGCGGCCAAGATCGTCGGTTCGCTGGAACTGGAAGAGGCGACACCGAGAGTAATCGTCCGACGCATCGAGACCGCCCGGGCCTATTTGGATGACCTGGCAACGGGCAAGATGGCAGTCGACGCGGAATCGCTCCGTCTCGCCAATCGACTGGTTCGCTTCGCCATTGGAGAAACCGTTCAAGGGATCGCCGACGCGGGCCGCAACTCGGACGCCATGAAGGTGGCCGAACTGAACCGCGCCGCCGAATCGGTCAGCCGCGCGGTGGGAGCCGTGCGCGACGATCGCCTCAGCGTCTTGACCAATGATAGTCGCCTTTCGCTCCGCGAAAGTAGCGCAACTCCGGACGCAGTTCCGGACGCTGCCCCTAGCGATACTTTCGCGGAGCGAAATGCGACAAAACGCAGCGAGATGCTCGGGCGCGTGAAGGCCATTGCGGAGAAGGTCGCCGCGGGTGTACCCGATCTGGCGGCGGCGGCCGTCCCCTCTCTGGAGAAGGCAGCGCAGCAGGCGGGCCGCCTCCACGCGCAAGTGCCCGACATGGAGGCAGAAGACTGGCGGGGCCTCGCCGAACCACTTGAAGACCTGGCGGCCACGCTGCGGTCGGCGAGCGTTGAGTTGCGCTCCGAAATGGTCTGGACCGCGGGCGAGCTTGAAGAGCGAGTCGTCGCCGAGTTGACGAAGTTGGAAGCTACCGCCGTCAAGCTGGATGAGTTCGCGGACGCAACCTCTCCGCCGCCGCAAGACGCGCTGCGCGAGTTCGGAAATCGCACGTTGGAGCAGTACGCTGCGGTCGGCGCCGCCTTGCACGCGGCGGCCGACGTCGATAGTCGCCTTTCGCTCCGCGAAAGTAGCGCAACTCCGGACGCAGCCCCGGGCGCCGAAGCTGCCCCTAGCGCCACTTTCGCGGAGCGAAAGGCGACGATGACCCAACGTCAATTGGAGCGTGCGTGTGTGCTGGCCGACATCCGGCGGCAGGAACTCGAGGAGTTGCTCGAAACGATTCGGGAGCTGGTCCAGGGCGTCGAGCGACAACAGCAAGCCGCCGAGCAGCTGGTCGATGCCCGCGATGTGTTCGAAGCGGAAGTCGCCCCGCCCCCCGACTCCGAGAGTAGTGAGCCGCAGGACGGTGATCCTCAAGACGGCAACCAACAAGAAAGCGATCCGGTCGACCCGAGCGAACTGGCGTCGGCCTTCGAGGACTTCATGAACTCGCTGGTCGACATCGGCGAATCGGCGGCCGACCTGACCGACCAGCAGGAGGTCGCCAACAAGCCAATCGCCGAAGCCGCCCAGATCGCCTCGCAGCTCGCTCCTACCCCCTCCAGCCAAGAGGGCGGTGATCCGATGGACGGAAACACGGACCCGATGGACGGCGACATGGAACCAACGGATGGGGACATGCAGCCGTTGCCCGGCGACATGGAACCGATGGATGGCGACATGCAGCCCTTGCCGGGTGACATGGAGCCGATGGGCGGCGATATCGTTCCGCAGGATGCCCTCGGGTCGGCCGAGCTGCTCAGCGGCCCGCACGCATCGGCCCTCGCCGCACAAATGCTGGGCCTGGGAGGCCCGATTCCCATGCAGGGCTTCGGCCCCGGGCAAGGCCGCGGTATGCCCATGGAGGGCCCGGCAACCGACCCGATGACGGACGATCCGCAGGACCAAGGCGGCCTGTCGGGCCATGACGTCCGCACCGCGGCAGCCAGACAGCGGGGCCGAAAACCCTGGACGGCGTCGCTCCCCGCCGCGGTCCGCGAATCGATCCGATCGACAGGCCGGCGCGAGCTGCCCAGATATTACGAAAACCGATTGAACGCCTATTTCCAGGCACTGACACCAAAATAGTCGCCTTTCGCTCCGCGAAAGTAGCGCAAAAGTAGCGAGGAAGTAACGCGAAAGTAGCGAGGAGACAATCCGATAGTAGTGAGAGTCACAGCGCCACTTTCGCGGAGCGAAAGGCGACACTTGGCGAAATGCGACACTCGGCGACCAAGGGAACCAGCCATGCTCGGAGAGATTTTTGACCCGAAAGCGGAATTGCTTATCCACGAGCATTTTCGGCCGCACTGGTCACAGGCTGGTGCGATCGTGTTCGTCACCTTTCGGACCAATGATTCGATACCGCCAGACGTGATGGAACGCTGGGAACGGGAGAAGCAGGATTGGCTCCATCGCCGCGGACATCAGGGGCATTGGTCGCGCACCGTGCCGACTTTGAGTACTTCCGAGCAACGACAGTTTCACAAGACGTTCAACCGATGCCGCGAAGAGTTCCTTGACACATGCCATGGACGATGTGTACTCCGGCGGCCGGAGCTGGCACAGATTGTCGCGGATTCGCTGTTGCACTTTGACGGCGACCGTTATCGTATGGGCGATTTCGTAGTGATGCCCAACCACGTTCATCTGCTGGCGGCATTTGCATCGGCCGAATCGATGAAAGAGCAGTTCGATTCATGGTTACACTACACGGCGTTTCGGATCAACCAACAGTTGGGCGACAAGGGGAAGTTCTGGCAACAGGAACCGTTCGATCACCTTGTCCGCAGTGCGGAACAGTATGAGTACCTACGGCAGTACATTGCCGACAACCCCCGGAAAGCCGGCTTGAAAGCCAGTGAGTTCTACTATCGGAGATTCAAATAGTCGCCTTTCGCTCCGCGAAAGTAGCGCGAGAATATACGCCGCGTTCGCGAAACGGAAGTAGCGCCGCGATTCGCGCTACATTGGCATTGCGGGGACCGCATTTCCAATCGCGCTACTTTCGCGGAGCGAAAGGCGACACTCGGCGAAAGGCGACCATCCAACAGGAGAACAACCATGACCAAGAACCAGGCCCCTGACGAAAACATTGCCGCCGTCCAGGAAATGGCCCGTGTTTTCGAGCAACTACGGGGCGAACTCTCGAAAGTGATCGTCGGCCAGCACGACGTGATCCGGCAGGTGATGATCGCCATGCTGGCGCGGGGGCATTGCCTGTTAGAGGGCGTGCCGGGGTTGGCCAAGACCCTGCTGATCCACTCGGTCGCCGATGCCCTGAACCTTTCGTTCCACCGAATCCAGTTCACGCCTGACCTGATGCCGTCGGACATTACCGGGACCGCCGTCTTGCAGGAGGACCCGATCACACACGAGCGCGGCTACAAGTTCATCCAGGGTCCGATCTTCGCGAACATCATCCTCGGCGACGAGATCAACCGCACGCCGCCCAAGACCCAAGCCGCCATGCTCGAAGCCATGCAGGAACGGGTGATCTCGGCCGGCGGCAAGGATTTCGAATTGCCCGACCCGTTCTTCGTCCTGGCGACCCAGAACCCCTTGGAGCAGGAAGGCACCTACCCGCTGCCGGAAGCCCAGCTTGACCGGTTCCTGCTCTACATCAAGGTCGACTATCCCAGCCGCGACGAGGAATGGCACATCGCGCGGCGGGTCAGCTCGGCGTCGCTGGGCAAGATCGAGCCGGTCATCGGCGCCGAGGAGATCCTCAAGGCACAGCGGTTCATCGAGCAGATGCCCGTCTGCGACCAGGTGGTGGGGTATTGCCTGGAACTGGTCCGCGCGACGCGCCCGGGCGGGGAAGAGACTCCCGAGTTCATCCAGCGTTGGTCGAACTGGGGCGCCGGACCGCGTGGTGTTATCGCGCTGATGAACTGCGCCAAGGCGCTGGCCCTGCTCGAAGGGCGCTTGCACGCCACGGTCGAGGACGTACAAGCCATCGCCCCGGCGGCGCTGCGGCACCGGATTGCCCCGAACTACGCGGGCCTGGCCGAAGGCGTCACCAGCGAGCGGCTCGTGCAAATGGTGCTCGACGAGATCCCGCCCGATCGCGAATTTGAAGTGCCCGAGTCCGAACTAGACGTGGCCT
>JAAELY010000122.1 GCA_024226335.1 bacterium | reverse complement strand
GATCTCGCGAAACGTTAGGCCGTGCCGCGATCGTCGCTCGAGCAGCCGCTGGATGTCGGGGCGCCGGTAGCGTTGCTTCATGCCGCCAGAGTGCCGGGCCGCGAACGCCAAGACCAGGTGGGGGTCACACGACAGTTACCGGCGGCCTGAGCGAGTTTGAAGACCATGGCCAGGCAGGCGTTGCGCGAGGCTGCTCGCCCTTCGGCAAGTTGTTCAGGACGTTCGCCGTCTTGTGGCACCAGCAGCGCTGCGCGCGCGTCGAAGGCCACACTTGGGGCAGCGCTTTCCAGAAGCCGAGAGCGCCGTCGCCGACCGCGAGCTCAGGGTCGACGTCGAGCCCGCGCGCCTTCAGGTCGAGCAGCACCTCCTTCCAGGACTGCTCGCTTTCACGGTAGCCATCCTGGACGGCCACGAGCTCCTTCTTCCCGTCGGCTGTCGCGCCCATGACCACGAGAATGCACTGACGATGCTCCTCGAGCCTGATGTTGAAGTGGATCCCATCGACCCAGAGGTAGGCGTAGCGCTTTCCTGAGAGGTCGCGACGGCTCCAGTCCTTGAAGTCCGTCTCCCATACCTGCTTGAGGCGCACCACGGTCGAGGCCGACAGGCCCGGTGCTCCTTTGCCGAGCAGCGCGCCAAGCGCCTCAGCGAAGTCGCCCGTCGAAACTCCCTTCAAGTACAGCCAGGGGATCAGCTCCTCGACAGCCTTCGTGCGGCGCAAGTACGGCGGCAAGATCTTGCTCGTGAACTTGATCCGATCGCCATCCTCGTCGACGCGGCGGTCGTTCACGCGCGGCTGGCGAACGACGACGCTGCCCACTCCGGTCTGGATCTCACGCTCACGGCCGTGGCCGTTGCGCACTACGAGTTGGTGCCCATGCTCGTCCCGGGCGCCCGCGTGCTGGGCGAGGTAGTCCGCGACTTCCTGCTCGAGCGCCGCCGCCAGCATCTTCTTCGCGCCGCTGCGGACGATCTCCGTCAGCACGTCTTCGGAACTCTCGACTGGCTCGTTCTCGGTGAAGGGCGTAGCCTTCTTCATGTGGCGTATCCTCCCCCCGTGTCGGGGGCTTGGGTGTCTTGGTAGTGCTTGACACCAAGGGTACGCCGCTGCTCCTCTCAGATCCTCATCCACAACATCTGGTCATACCTCGCGCCGCGGAAGAACACCCGCTTCCTCATCACCAACCTGCGCCATGTGCCCGAGCGCGTGTGGCAGATCTACTGCCACCGCGGCGACAGTGAGAACCGGATCAAGGAGCTCAAGCTCGACCTGTGCATCGATCGCACGAGCTGTGTCAGCTACTTGGCGAACCAGTTGTTGACGGCACGCTGAAAAGGGACCCCGCGGAACGTTCAAAAAGGACCCCCTGGAGGGGTCTGGAGAGCGGGGTGGCAGGCCCCTCCTAGAAAAAGGCCCCCAGGGCCGGTACGTCGGGAGTTGCGAAGCAACCGAAGCACCGAGCCAGGAGGGCCAGGAGGTGATCAGAGTGTCACAGTGGGCAGAGATACGCCACATGCACATCGTCGACGGCGTTCCGAAGAAGGAGATCGCACGTCGCCTAGGCCTGGACATCAAGACGGTCCGCCGTGCGGTCGAGCGCGAGACGGCACCGACGAAGCGGGAGAGCCCTCGACGAGCCCGCCGGCTCGATCCCTGGCGCGAGCAAATCACGGGATGGCTCCTGGACGAGCCGAAGATCTCGGCCAAGCGAATCGGGAGGCTCCTGCCGAAGGAAGTCGGCCCGATCCAGGCGCGTACGATCCGCAAGTACGTTGCGGAGCTGCGCGGCGATCTGTCGCCGAAGGAAGCTTTCGTGCACCGCACGCACGCGCTCGGCGACACGATGGAAGCGGACTTCGGCGAATCGTGGGCAGTGGTCGGCGGCAAGCTCCACAAGGTCAAGTTCCTCGTCGTCACGCTGCCCGGGAGCAACACCTACTTCGCGAAGGCGTACCCAGTCGAGCGGGTCGAGTGTCTGCTCGACGGACTCGCGACGGCCTTCGTCTGGTTCGGCGGCTTGCCGCGCCGAGTCGTGCTCGACAACACTTCGCTCGCGGTGAAGAAGGTCCTCAAGGGCACCGAGCGCATCGAGAACCAGATGTTTCACGGCTTCCGCGGCGGGTGGCCCGTGCACGCAGACTTCTGCGCACCGGGCAAGGGATGGGAGAAGGGGTCCGTCGAACGCGGAGTCGAGTACGTGCGAGCAAACGTCTTCCGTCCAATGCCGAACGTGGATTCATGGGATGCGCTGAACGCGCAGATCATGACCGAGTTGGAGCACGACCTCGATCAACGCCGGCTGCCCGACGGCCGGACGGCGCGTCAAGCCCAGGTCGCCGAGAGAGAACATCTGCGCCCCCTGCCCGATCATCGCCCCGAGACCTGTCGAGTCCTCACCTGTGTGGCGAACAAGTACGGCCAGGTGCACGTGGATCGCTCGACGTACTCGGTGCCTGTGTGCCACGCGCGCCGGCCGGTGACCGTGAAACTCTTCCACGATCAGGTGGTCATTGCATGCGGAGGCGAGGTCGTCGCTCGTCACGAGCGCACCTTCCGCGAGGGCTCGACGATCATCGACCCTCTGCACGTCCTCGAGTTGCTCGAGAAGAAGCACCGCGCAGTCTCGGAATCGACGGCGATCCAGCAATGGCAGCTGCCGCAGGTCTTTCACCAGCTACGTGCCGAGCTCCACGGACGAACGCGCAAGCCCGATCAGGAATGGGTGCGCATTCTCCGCTTGCTCGAGGAACATCCGCCGAGTCTGGTCGAGTTGGCTGTGACAGGCGCGATCGAACGTGGATCGCCCAGACTCGAGACCGTACAGATGCTACTGCGGCAGGAATCGGCGGCGCCGCGAGTGGCTCCCCCGCTGACGATGGACAGAACCGATTTGCTCGCGATCGAAGTGGCCGAGCCAGACCTGTCTGCCTGGGACACCCTGTGTGCAGGAGGTCAGGCATGAGCACGAAGCGAACGATCGAGCCACCGAACCTCGCCGGCGATCTGCGCGAGCTGAAGCTGCCATCGGTGGCCGAACACTGGGAGCGACTGGCAATCGAAGCCGAACGCCACCGGCAGCCCCACGCCGAGTACCTCGCGGAGCTGGCCCACCAAGAAGTGACCGACCGCCGCGAGCGCCGTATCCGCCGTAGGATCAGTGAGGCTCGCTTTCCGTGGCTGAAGACGCTCGACGTATTCGACTTCGACGCACAGCCGACGCTCGATCGCGACGAGGTGCTCGGGCTCGCCCGCGCTGACTTCGTCGAGGAACACGCCAACGTGGTGCTGATGGGCGAGATCGGCACCGGCAAGACTCATCTTGCGATCGCGCTCGGCATCGCCTGCTGTCAGCACGACAAGCGTGTGCGCTTCACGACGGCGGCCGAGCTGTGCAACCTCCTGGTCGAGGCCAAGTCGGTCGATCGGCTGTCCCGGAAGCTCGAGCAGATGGCGCGCTTCGATGTCGTCGTACTGGACGAGCTCGGGTACGTGCCCTTCGACAAGCTCAGTGCCGACCTACTCTTCGGCTTCATCACGAAGGTCTACGAGCGACGCAGCTTGATCGTCACGACGAACCTGCCCTTCGCGCGCTGGAACGAAGTCTTCCTCGACGCGACGGCCGCGGCGGCGGTGATCGATCGCATCGCGCATCACGCGACGATCCTGCAGACCGAAGGCAAGAGCTACAGACTCCGCGATGCGGAGCGCTCGAAGAAGCGCCGCAAGGCAGGGCGCAGCGATTCCTGAGATCGAGCGAGGCCACATCTCGCATCAGGAGCCCGGCGTCTCGTGCAGAATCACGGCGTGAAGAGGCCCAACTCGGGCGCTCTCCGGACGGCGCTGCCGACCGGACCCTCCAGGCGGCTCCAAACACCTGGAGGAGAGATTCTCTCTCAAGGGATTTCGGGAGCTGTCAAGGACCGGCCAATCAAGGCCACCTTCAGCTCGGCCAAGCAAGGCCACGTCAGCCCGGCCAAGCAAGGCCAGCCGCGGCGGAGGCAGAGTGGGCTAGGGGCGGTCAGCAAACTTGGCGGCCGCGCCGGGCGGGTTGCGATACGAGTGTCCGTCCAGGACGACGACGTGGGCGTGGTGGAGTAGCCGGTCCATTGCCGCCGAGGCCATGAGATCGTCGAGGAAGAGGGGGTACCACTCCTCGATCGCCCGGTTCGACGTGACGATCATCGAGCCACGCTCGTATCGGGCACGGATGACCTCGTAGAGGTCGAGAGGCTCGTCCCGATCGAGGGGACAGAGCCCCAGGTCGTCGATGATCAGGAGGTCGGGGGATGTAAACCGCAGCATGCGCCGCTCGAGGGAGGCGTCCGCGCGGGCAGCCCGAAGCTGAGCAAGCAGATCGTGTGCGGAGACGTAGTGCACAGAGTATCCAGCGCGGCACGCGCGCTCTCCGATTGCTTGCGCGATGTGTGACTTCCCGACGCCGGTTGGTCCAATGAGCAGTGCATTCTCGCGCTTCCCGATGAAGCCGCAGGTTGCGAGGTCGATGATCTTGGACTTGGGGACCTGCGCGTTGAAGGACCAGTCGAAGTCCTCCATGCTCTTCGCATTGTCGAAGTTAGCGCGACGCCGACGGAGATCGAGCTGCTTGGACTCACGCCGCTCGACCTCGTCCGAGCAGAGTCGGTAGAGGAACTCGGAGTGGGCGAGGCCGTCGTCGACAGCCTCGCGCATGCGCAGATCCAGGGTCTGCAAGACGCCTGACAGCCGCAGCTTCTTCAGGATCGGGACGAGTAGTTCAGTGGTTGTCATGAGGTTCTTCTTCGGGGAACAGGGATGTGCTGGGCGCGCGCGAGTAGCGCGACTTCTTCGCCCAAGCGCGTGCGGGTTCTTCGGGGAGCGGCTCGTAGTCCAGGCCTTTGGCCAGGATGCTCTTGATCGCTCGATACTCGAAGCTGTCGAAGTGCAGTGCGCGACGGGCGGCGTTCTGCGCGCGCGCGACGGGGAAGCCCTCGAGATGTGTCACGATTGCTTGCACTCGCCGCAGCTGGAGCAGGACGTCGTCGCTATCAAAGATCTTCTTCGCGAGTCGTTCGACGTCTTCGCCCATCGATCGAGCGCGTAGCTCCCAGAATCCACGTGAGCGGTGACGAAGCTCGCGACGTCCCTCAGGAAGGTGACCCTCGATGGTCTGGTGCTTGCCTCGCAGCGTGCGTGGATGAGTCCACAGATGCTCGTCGTTGGACCAGATGGCCACACTCGTACGAGTGCAACGGACCCAGATCTTCTGCCCCAGGAGGCGCCAAGGAGCCGAATAGAACGCCCCGTCGACTTGGACGGTAAGCGTCCGGCCAACCCATGCCACGATGCCCTTGCAAGTGGCCCGACGATCTGGGTCGCAGTTCAGGTTGGCCGCGTCGCGAGCACCTCGACGGCGCGCTCCGCTTGCATCGCGCCCCATCCCCACGGCGTGAGCTGCGCGATGTCGCGGTCCTTCGTGGTGGAGATCAGCGACAGCACGCTCGCGAGGTACGTCTCGGGGTTCACGCCAGCCTGCTTGCACGACAGCATCAGCGAGTACATACGCGCCGCGACCTCGCCACCGCGCTGGCTCGCCACCACCCACCAGTTCTTGCGGCCGATAGCCACGTGGCGAATGTCACGTTCAGCCGCGTTGTTGTGGATGGGAATGCGTGGGTCGCTCAGGAAGACCTCAAGGGTCTCTCTCTGCCGGAATTGGTACTTCACGGCCTTACCCAGCTTGCTCTTCGGCACGGTGCTGCGCTTGCCGTCGAACTGGCCAGCAGCCTCGTAGGCTTTGTCGATGATACGACGACCATACCGGCCCCGATGCAGGTGTCGTAGCGCGAGCACACCCAGCGGGTCGAGCTCCAAACGCCTGATCCGCTCGTTCATCGCGCGCTCCAGCCGGAAGAGCCGCTGGATCCACACGAGCACGCTCGCGACCGCTTTGGAGCCTGCCTCAAAAGCGTCCTTCCACTTGCGCCGCGCATGCGCCCAGCATCCTGCACGCACGATCTCGTTGGTCCGCGCGACCTCGTTGTACCCGGAGTAGCCGTCGATGATGAGAGTTCCGGTCCAGTCGCCCAGGAAGTCGATCGGCCCGTGTCGATTCCGGGTCGTCCGGAAGTCCATCAGCGCTCGACTCGGCACCTCGCCTTCCAGCGAGCGCCAGCACCACAGGTATGCCTTCTTGCTCCCCTTGCCGCCCTCGAGGCGCAAGGTGACCACCGTCTCGTCGGCGTGTAGCGCTGTGCATTCCAGCAGCTCGCGCTGCATCTGGCGCAAGATCGGCTGCGCGACCAGCTCGTCGACCGTGACCAGCATGTCCCACATCGTCTGCTTGGCCACCGGAATGCCGTAGCGCCCCAGGATCCCTGAAAGCCGGTGCAAGGGGACGTGATCGTGATACTTGGCCACGGCGACGTGCGCGTAGACCGACGGCTCGAAGCGTGCTCGGGCAATCAGACCCTCGGGAGCGGGAGCCGCAAAGATCTCGTGCCCTTCGGAGCACGCCCATTTCTTGCGCACGTACCGGTTCACGATCATCGTCGCCGGGATGATG
>JAAELY010000121.1 GCA_024226335.1 bacterium | reverse complement strand
TGCGTGATGAATGCCTCCTGCAATCGCTGCAGGTGCACATCATCCAAAGCGTAGGAATAGCTCGACATCGCTGTGCACTTGGGCAGCACGTTCAAGCCGGCGAACAGTCCGAGACCGGGATCGAAGCCATGCTCGCCCACATGCGCATAGCGCTCGGTTCCCAGCAGCTTCAACGCCAGAAAGGACAGCAAGTAGCTCAACGCTGGAATCTGCCGGCTACCCGGCAACCGAGCGGCCTCAACAATCTCCGGGAACCCCAGCTGCGCCAGAAACGGCGCAAACAGAAACACCCCGGCCGCAGGTGAGTCGAACCGCTGCCCATCCAGTTCATCCGGTACCATCTTCTGCGACTTCTCGGGTATCTCCGCGCCCTGCACGGTCATACCGATTTTCAGGCGAGTGCGTCGCGGCAGCTTCGCGAAGCCTTCTTCGGCCAGCACGCGCTCCACGGTGCGCACCGAGATCTCCACCCCGTCTTCCAAGAGCAGTTCTGTGATCTCGACTGCGGAAAGCTTTCGCTCCCGCCAGGAGCGAATCTTCTGGCGTACCTCGGCGCTGACACGTCGGCGCCGGGTTGTGCCCTCGGTCGGCGGTTCGGCGAAATCAAGCTTGCCGTGCTTGAACTGATGGCGAAGGAGATGGATATAGCTCGTGGTGTAATCAT
>JAAELY010000120.1 GCA_024226335.1 bacterium | reverse complement strand
GCTGGCTCCCAGCGTCGAGCTGAGCTTACACGCGATGATGTAGCGCGAGAAGTCGTCCAGTACCGTCGAGAGGTAGTACCAACCCCAGTTCACGATCCGGAAGTACGTGAAGTCGGTCTGCCACATCTCGTGGACTCGCGTCGTCGGATGTTGGAACGCATCCGAGGCCGACATCAGAACGTAGGCCGGACTCGTGGTGAGGTCCGCCTTCTTCAGGATGCGATACACACTCGACTCCGACACGAAGTAGCGCTCCTCGTCCGTATAGCGACAAGCCAGTTCCCGCGGCGATAGATCCGTGCGCTCCAGCGCCAGATCCAGAACTTCGTTCTGGATCGCTTCGGGAATCGCGTTCCAACGTGGCCGGGGAGCTGGCTTCTGATCGTGCAGGCCGTCAAACCCCTCTGCTTCGTATCGCTGGTACCAGCCGTAGAAAGTGCTCCGAGGTACACCGAGCTGCCGCAGCGTCGCGCGAACCGGGAGATCGGTCTCCTCGACCAGGCGGATGATCTTCATCTTCTCCGATGCCGTGCGTCTCACGTGCCGTCCTCCTCGCCAAGACCCGTCAGACTTTTTTTGAGCACACGGTTGTCGAGAGTGATCTCTGCCACGACCTCCTTCAGCTCGCTGTTCTCGGCACGAAGTTCCTTGACCTCGTCACTGGTCGCCTCCCGGACCGTGTCTCCAGCCAACTGCTTCTTACCGGCCTCCAGGAAGTCCTTGCTCCAGCGGTAGTAGAGGTTGGCCGCGATGCCTTCCCGGCGGCAGAGCTCCGAGATGCTCTGCTCTCCTCGCAGCCCCTCCAGGACGATCCGGATCTTCTCCTCCGGTGCGAACTTCCTGCGGGTACGGCGCCGGATCTCTCGCACTGCGGCTTCGGTCGATTGTTTCTTCGTTCTCGACATCTTGAGACTCTCCTCAGGGTCCGAAAACCCCGCAAAGTGTCTCTTAGCTTAGACCCACAATCAGTCCGACTTCTGCTGACGGGAAACAGGCATCCCATTCCGGTCCCAGGCCAGGTCCAGCGGCTGATGCAATAGCATCGAGGTCAAGTGGGACGAGGGCACGAAGCACACCCTCACTACCGATGCGATCGCCCGTGGCGGGCCAGAACGCAGCTTGCAGACCTTTCCTGGGTCGCGCGAACCTTCGCAGCACGCGATGGTATGCGCGGCTTCAGGACGGCGCGCTGGTCGATGTCCTGCCGAAGCGATCTGTCGCCCACTTGTCGCCGGAGAAAAACGGCGCAAAAACCAGCAAACCAAGCCCTTATTGGTGACCCCAGCGGGATTCGAACCCGCGTTAGCGGCGTGAAAGGCCGCCGTCCTGGGCCAGGCTAGACGATGGGGTCACGGCGGGCGGATGGTAGCCAGCACCGGGTGGGGGGTCAATCGTGCTCTGGAGCATATCTGCGTCGCGAGCTTCCCTTTCTTTTGAAGCTCGGGCGGAAAATGAGATACTCCCGGTGCGCCCTCAGGGGTTTGCGGCTGTACCCGGCAGTCGGTTCAGCTTTGCTTTTCGGGATCTTGGAGGATTTCGTTGCCCCTTTGTCTCTGGATCAGCACCGCCCTCGCCGCACTCCTGGCGGGGAGCCCACTATCGGCCTGGGCGGAAGGGGCCGAAGCCAAAGCCGTCGTCGCACCCGCTGCGACCGCGATCGAGGACGCCATCCCGGAAGGCAGTCTGCTCACGGGCCGCGAACTCTACGGGCGCTTCCTCAAGAACAAACTCCATGCAGCGGTCCAGCGCCAGCGAGTGACCTCGACCGACCCCGGAGGCAATGCCCAGGAGTCGATTTTCTGGGTGCGCTGGAAAGACTACCGCGCTCGCGAACAGGACAAGATCGAAGGGGTGCTGGCCAAGACGATCCTGCGCTTCATCGATCCGCCCGATCTGCGCAACACGGGGTATCTGATGATCGTGCGCGACGATCGCAGCCACGATCAGTTCGTCTATCAACCCAGCGAAAGGCGCGTGCGCCGCGTGAATGTGAAGGACGCGACGATCGCCGGTACGGACTACAACTTCGACGACATCTCCTACCAGGATATCGAAGACGCCGATTACACACGCCTGCCCGACGAGGAGATCCAGGGCTTGCCCGTCTTTGTGATCGAAGCGCGTCTTCGTCCTCGCGCCGATTCGCGCTACTCGCGCACCATCAAGTACATCGAGAAGGAACACTACGTAGCCCTGCGGGGGCGCTACTGGGATCGTGCCGACGTGGAGATCAAGGAGATGATTGCAGACGTGGCGACGATCCAGGAGTTCGGTGGGTTCTGGGTCGCAACGCGCTCGCGCATGACGAATCTGGTCGAAGAAACATTCTCCGAGACCGAAGTCCTACACCTGGATCCGAATCCCGAGATCGCGGAGCAGTTCTTCAGTGTGTTCCGACTGCAGGTACTGCACTGACAGGGTCAGACCCGGGCCTTCACTAGAAGCGCGGGCAGGAGGGTCAGGTCGGTAATCAGGCAGATGCCCATGGTCATGGCGCACAGGGCACCGAATTCGCGCAACGTGACAAAACCGGAAGGCCAGAGCACCAGGAAACCGACGACCAGCACAATCGAGGTGATGATGATCGGCCGACCGACGCGGCGGATGCAGTCGATGGCCGCCTCCTCAGGTGAGTTTCCAGCTTCGCGAAGCCGACGGTAGGCGACCAGAAAGTGCACGGTGTCATCGACGGCGATCCCGAGCGCGATACTGCCAATGAGACTGGTCGGCAAAGAAAGCGGCGCCGCCCCCGCGCCGAGCACGCCGAAGAAGAGCAGCACCGGTACGATGTTCGGAGCGATGGCCAGCAACGCCAGGCGTTGCGAGCCGAATACGTAGAGCACCAACAACCAGATCGCAAACGTCACGACAGAGACCTGCAGGATCTGTCGGCCGGCGATCGAATCCGCACTGCGATTGAGCAGGATCGCGTTGCCCGTGACGGCGGAGCGGATCCCGGGTGGCAGATTTTCGGCAGCCAAGACCTTTGATATCCCTCTTTCGAGTTCGCGAATCGCGGCCGAACCCATACGACCCGTGCGTACGACCAGGTTCGCGGCACTGTGATTCGAGGTCGAAAAACGGCGCGTTCGCGACTTCGGAATCATGAAGAGGACTTCGGCGATCCCGGGACGGGTTTCAGGAATGCGTTCGGCTTCGGGTTTCCCCTCGCCCAGGGCGCGGTTTGCGGTCTTGACCAGGTCGACGACCGACAACACCTGACTGACGCCGGCCACTTCCATCAGGGCTTCTTGCACGCGTTCGAGCGCCCGCATGGCTTCCGGTTCGCGAAACGCGCCCGACTCGTTTCCCTCGAACGTCACGTAGATGGGAACTGCACCGACGAGCAACTCGTTGACCGCGGCGAAGTCGCCGCGCACACGGGACTCCGGATGAAAGAAGGTCATGAAGTCCGTGTCGATCACGATGTACGGCAACGCGAGCGCGGCGCAAATCGAGAGCACGCCCCACAGCGCAACTCCCGCTCCCGCGCGCTCCGTAAGAGCGCGGCCCAGCAAGCCCAGGCCGCGATCCACATTGCGCGCAAACGCGCGACTCGTGCGCGTCCGACCGCCATCCCGGGCAGCATCCCGATCGATCGGCACGAGTGCCAGCAGGGCCGGTACTCCGGTCAGCGATAGGAGGGTAACCGAAGCGACGCCGAACACCGCGAATACGCCGAGTTCGCGAGTCGCACGCGTGTCGGTCAGCCAGAGCGCCGCAAAACCCGCACACGTAGTCAGGCCGGCGAGAAGGACCGGGGTGCGCGTGTACTCGAGACAGGCCAGAGCGGCGGCTCGCGGAGAGGCGGCGCCAGCGACGCCGTCGTCGTAACGCGCCAGTACGTGCACACCGTACACGCAGCCCACACAGATGAGAGTGGGACCGAGCACGATGGTGATCACATTGAGCGGAGCGCCAACCACGGCCATCGCCGCAAACGTCCAGAGCGTCGCTGTGAGACAACTGCCCAGCGGAAGGAGCACGCCGCGTTTCGAACCGGTCACGATCCAGAGCACGAGCGAAGCGAGCAACACGGCAATCGGAATCAAGCGCAACAGATCGCCGACCATCAATCGATGCCCCTCGGCCCTCATATGCGGACCACCGGCGATGTAGAAGCGCTGTTCGACCCGCGCCTCTTCCTCGACGATTCTGGCGATATCCGCGTCCAGCCCACTCGCGACGAAATCGCCATCGCTCATTGGACGAAACACCACGTTGATCGCAGCGTTGCGGCCGTCGCGTGAGACGAGAGTCTTCGTGTAGAGCCGGTCGGCGAGCACCCGCTCCCGCAACTCCTGTAATTGGGCCTGCGACTGCGGAAGTTGTTCGTCGATCAAGTCTCCCACTTCGATCATTTCGCGTTGGGCGTCCCAGCGGAACTCGCTGGTATTCGTGAGACTCTCCGCACCCCGCACACCCGGCAAACGACGGATTCGATCGGTGACCCGGCGCAGAGTGGCCAGCGCACTGGAAGTGAACACGTCCTCGGTCTGCATCGCGACGACGTAGACGTCGTCCGTACCGAAGTCGAGCAACGCGTCGCGGTACACCTCTTGACCGACGCGATCTCCGGGCAACAGCGGGGCACTCGAAGGATCGAGTCCGACCCTCAACCCGAGCGGATCGGGGCGGATCAGGGCGGCCAGCGCAGCCAGCGAAATCAGACCCAGCAAGATCAGCACAGCGCGCGGATGATCGGCGACGAACACCGGCCGCAGAGCCACGAGGCTGAGCAGACCGGCAAATAGAACCGTCGAGACGGCCGCGAAATTCAGCGCGTCGATCAAATCCCCCCCATCCTCCACCCACCCCACCCACAGGCGGCCATCATACGGTGGTTCGAAGATTGGGTCCGGACACCCGGGAGGGCCGAACCCGGGTCACGAGCCTCGCCCTAAGCCTCTGGAGGTTGCCCGAGATCCTCATTTCGGGTTCCTCGTCGCCAGACCCATTCTTCGGACCACCGTCGCAATCTTGACGGATTGGTATAGGATCGTATTTTCGTGACCCGAACGGGCACCTCGGCCCGATTCCAGAGCACAAGGAGCCCAGATGAGCCTCGACCCCCAGACCCGCGAACGCATCACCGGCCTGATCGAGACCAATCAAGTGATGCTGTTCATGAAGGGAACGCCGGACGCACCGGGTTGTGGATTTTCGGCACAGGCGGTCCAGATCCTCTCCGGACTCATCTCCGATTTCGGAGCCTGCGACGTTCTGACCGACCCCGAGATCCGCAGCGGCATCAAGGATTTCTCGGACTGGCCCACCATCCCCCAACTGTACGTGCGCGGGGAGTTCCAGGGCGGCTGCGACATCATCAAGGAGATGTACGCCACCGGAGAACTGCACCAGGTACTGGAATTGCCGGTGCCCGAGGTAACGACTCCGACGATTTCGATCACGGACGCGGCAGCCGAGATCATCCGCGGGGCTCAGCAACAGAGCGAGCACGCGGGGCTGCACGTGATGATCGACCCGGGGTTTCAGCATCAGCTCGGCTTCGGTCCGGTTCAGCCGGGCGAGATCGAAGTCCAGGCCTCGGGCTTCACGGTGTATTTCGATCGCGACTCTGCAACGCGGGCCGACGGACTCTTGATCGACCTCGCCTCGGAGGGCGATCGACAGGGCCTGGCCGTCAGCAATCCGAATGCTCCGGATCGAGCCTCCGACGCGGTCGCAGCGCTCCCCGTCAGCGAGTTGAAGACTCTGATGGATGCTGGAGCAGACTTCGCACTGTATGACGTGCGCGCGCGAGAGGAATGGGATCAAGCGCGTATCCCGGGTGCGAAGCTGGTCGACGAGGCCGTCGCGGAGGAGATCGGGAAACTGCCCAAGGACACGCGACTGATCTTTCACTGCCACCACGGGGGCCGCAGTCAGGCGGCGGCCGAGCACTTTGCAGCGCAGGGTTTCACAAAGGTCTTCAATCTGGTGGGCGGCATCGACGCCTGGTCGCTCGAGATCGACAAGAGCGTCCCCAGGTACTGAACCGTATGCAGATCCACCCACCGCCAAGAGAAGTCATCGGCCAGATCCGCGAAGTTCTCGAGAACGCCTTCGAGGGCGCGGAGATCGAGGTAACTGGCATGGCCGGGCACTTCGAAATCCGCGTCGTATCCAGCGCCTTCGAGGGCAAGAACACGCTGGCCAAACAGCGCCTGGTGTACCGGGCCCTCGCGCCGCTGATGAAGGGCGACGAAGCCCCCGTGCACGCGGTCGATCGTCTGGAGACCATCGTCCCGTAGAGATCCAGAGGGAGATCGCGGCCCCTCCCACGAGTCGACGAGCCAACCCGGATCCGCGCTGGCCACTTCGGTGCAGGCCGAGCCGCGCGCGCTTGGTTATCCTTTTTCCCGAACGGCGCGAACCGCGAACCGGGCGGTGATTGCACGAATTCATGGGTCGCGCCAGGCTAGAGGAATTCCTTCGCATGGGCGCGCAACAACGAGACTCGTGGTGGATGGGTGCGGAGCCGGCCGAAAGCCTGCTGCAGGGGATTGTGAGCGTCCCCATGTCGCTGTTCGTCAGGGCCATCCTGCCGACGACGATCGTCTTCCTTTTCCTGTTTTTTCTCCTGTACCGCGCGGAACTGGGAACCAGTCAGGCGGGACTTCTCGCCGAGGAAGCCTCCGTCCTGAATCGCGGCGTTCGCCGGGTGGAGCGCGAACTGACGATCGCAAATGGCGATCTCTCTTTCGTCGCCGACCTCGCCAGCAAAGCCATCAACGACGGAAACCCGAAGCGCATGGCGGCTTTCGAACAGACCTTGCTCTCGTTCACTCGTCGCCGATCGGGCTATTCGCGGATCCAGTTCATCGACGCTTCGGGACAGGAGACCGTCTGCATTGAAAACACCGCCGATGGAACCAGGATCACACCTGGAAAAGAACTCCAGAACAAGGGTGGGAGCGACTTCTTCCGGGCGACCATGGATCTCGGGCCGGGGGGATTGTCGGCCTCACCCGCAATGCCTGAATCCGAGCGGGGAGACTCCGCAGAGCAGGAGGAACCGATAGTCCTCCTGGGAATGCCGGTCGAGGACGCCAAAGGTCAGCGCCGGGGAATCGTTACTCTGGCCGTACTCAGTCGATCCCTCATGAGCCCATTCGAAACGGAAACCGGTGAACTCGGCGTCCAGCGTATGGTCGTCAATTCCGACGGCTACTGGGCTCGAAATCAATCGGAGGATACAGGCGGTTTCGAAATCGAACGCGGAAGGACCTTCCAGCGTTCGTTCCCAGAAGTATGGCCGCAGTTGCTCGAGAGCCCTCGGGGCCGGGTCGAAAGCAGCGAGGGCATCTTCTTCTTCGATACCCTCGCGCCGAACCCGGTCGCCTCGCAGGCCAGCGCGGGACCGAACGAAACGCCCGTCTATGTGTTCATCTCGTTGGTTCCCCGGCGACTCCTCGACGCGATCGCCGTCGACGTCGCGACACCACTGCTCATGATCGCAACGCCGATCTACTTTGTGATTCTGATCGTCGGCTGCCTGATGGCCTCCTCCATCCACAGACGCAGGGTGACCAACGACGCGTTGCGGAATCTCGTGAAAGTCCGGAGCGCCATGACGACCGCTGCGCTGGAAGGCATCGTCGTCATGGACGACACGGGTGTCACCGTGGAATTCAATCGATCGGCAACGCGGATCTTCGGTTACACGCAGGAAGAAGCCCGCGGAAAACTGGTCGCAGATCTCATCATTCCACCGATGTATCGCGAAAGACATCGACAGGGATTGGAGCACTACCTGGCAACGGGAGAAGGGCCCATCATCGACAAGCACGTCGACGATCTGGCCGGGATCCGCAAGAACGGCGAGGAATTCCCACTCGAGTTGACGGTTTGCCCGGTCATGCTCGCGGGGAGGCGCTTCTTCTACGGCTTCCTGCGCGATCTGAGTGAGTCCGGCCGCAAGGAAGTCACCGCTGCTGCTCAGGACACTTCGAACTAGTCGTCCGTTCCCGAAGTTCCAACGCAACTCGGCGTCGTGGCGCCGCGCTCCGTTCGCCCATGCTGCGACTGCGATTCTCCTACACGGCAGGGCTGGTGATTTCAGGCGTCTCGAATTGGACCGGACTGGGGGGGGCCGAGTCGCGCAGATGCGGCATTACCTTGTGTTGCATCAATTCCATCGAACGCAACACCTTTTCAGGTTGCAACACTCCGAGTCGCGTCCAGCAGAGCAGGTCCGTAAAGCCGTAGATCTGCTGGATCTCGGCCAGCCGTTCGGTCACGAATTCGGGACTGCCGCAGATGACGCTGTCGTCGGGATCCGAATCCGGAGCGATGAACTTACCGATGGTATTGCGGTACCAGGTCGCGGCAGCTCCGAACTCATCGCGCGCCCGTTCCTGCGTATCGGCCACGTATACGATGGTCAAGCAACCGCTGGAGCGACCTTCGCTGGAGAACCCGGCTGCGCGCAATCCGCGCAGGTATGCAGCTCGTCGCTGGGCGGCGACTTTGCGATTGAGACCCAGGGCCGTTCCGGACAGGAGATTGCAGCCGAGGCGTCCCGCCCGTTCGAAGCTGTCCGCAGAAACCGCAGCCATCCAGATCGGGGGATGGGGGGTCTGCACCGGAGTCGGGTGAACGGGAACGTCATCGAACCGATGGAACTCGCCCCGTAGGTCGACCCTGCCATCGCTCCAGGCCTGGCGGATCACCTCCAGACCTTCTTCCATCCGAATATGTGCGGTAGCTGGATCGATGCGGAAGTGCTGAAACTCGGGAGGCTGCGCGCCGCAGCCGATTCCGAGGTCGACTCTTCCGTCACTCAGGTGATCGAGGTACGCGAAGTCCTCGGCCACGCGGATGGGATTGTAGAACGGCAAGACCACGACTCCGGTACCCAGGCGGATGCGCCGGGTCTCGGCGGCCAGTGCGGCGAGCCCGATGGCAGGTGAAGCCGTATAGCCCAGCGGCGAGAAATGGTGTTCGGCCGGCCATACCGAGTCGAAGTCGAGGTTCTCCGCGGCCTTCATCAGGTCCATCTGTTCGCGGATGGCCTGACGCTCGGACAGGTCGCCGGGATTTGCGTAGAGGTGAAGCATTCCAAATTTCATGGGACATCTCCTTGACCTTCAAAGTGAACGAGTTCCCGATATCCTAAAGTGTGAAGCTATAGTCAGGTCAAGGGTTGACGGATTCCGCAGACGAGCCCAGCCTGTCGCGATGACGACGATCGGAAGACTGGCTGCGCGCTTCGGACTCTCGCGCAGCACGCTGCTCTATTACGACTCGATCGGGTTGCTTCGCGCCTCGGGACGCTCGGCAAAAGGCTATCGACTCTACAGCGAAGAGGACGCCCGGCGACTGGAACAGATCTGCCGGTATCGAGAGACAGGGATTCCCCTGGATGACATCAAGCATCTTCTCGAAGCCCCGGGGACGCGTCTGGTCGAGATCCTCGAGCGACGCCTGGGCGACCTGAATTCCGAAATCCAGCAACTCCGGGAGCAGCAGCGTATGGTCGTCGGACTGCTGGAGAACCACGGTCGACTCGGCCGTGTGCGCGTCATGAATCGCGAGCGTTGGATTTCCCTGCTGGCGGCCTCGGGTTTCAACGAGGAAGACATGCAGCGCTGGCACGCGGAGTTCGAACGCGCCGCACCCCGGAAGCACAAGGAGTTTCTGGAGGTCCTGTGCTTCTCGGACAAGGAAATCCGCAGCATCCGCGCGCGAGCCAGAGCCCTGAGCCGTCGTGTGGCAAAGGGCGCACGTCCCTAACGCGAAGCTTCACGAGAGTCAGCGAGCGGGCACGGGACTTCTACAGCTTGGCGATGGCGTTGCCCAGTTCGCCCAGTCCCTTCTTGACCCCTTCGGGATCGAAGGCCGGTGGT
>JAAELY010000119.1 GCA_024226335.1 bacterium | reverse complement strand
CTCTGCACAGGGAGGATTCGAGCGAGAAGCGGGAGTCGCCGCCTGAGCAAGAAGCGTGATCCGATCGCAGATCCGTAGATCTGCAGAGGGTCGCGCGACGCAGCGCAGGCGGATGCATCGCGCTTCGCAGCCGCAGCCTCCATGTGCAGAGGTTCCCTAGTGGATTGGCCATGTGAATTCCCTTCTAGACGGAGCCGGCTGCAGTTGTTGAACCACCTTGACAGAGCATGAGCCAAGATGTCCTCCAATCAACCGAGCGGCCGGAATTCTCGCCCGCGAACCCCCGACGGACCGCAAATCCCAGACAGGCCGCGTATCCCAGACGGGCCCGGAGACATCCGTAACGTGGCTGAGAGCAGGGGTGGGGTTCGCCCCTCCCCTCGAACAGGCGCGGTGGACCCGGAGCCGAGATCCGTTTACCATTCGAGGCTCTCGGCCCCACCGGGGAGACTTGCCAAGTCCCAGCGAGTGCGGGCCCTTCGGGGCTGTGCAGGCCCACAGAGGCCTGCGCAGATCCAGGCAGAGTCGGGCGACCGGGCGCAAGTCCGAGTTCCAGCCCGAGAGAATCGGAAATGAGACAGACCGAGAGCCAGTTCGAGGAGATCAATAGATGAGCGCACCGTGGATTACCTACCGACCTGAATTGAAAGTGCTCGATTGCACAGTCCGGGACGGAGGCCTGATCAACGACCATATGTTCGAAGACGGGCTCGTCGAAGCGGTCTACAAGACCTGCATCGCGGCTGGAATCGACTACATGGAACTCGGGTACAAAGGCTCGCGCAAACTCTTTGCAGCCAACGATTTCGGCGTGTGGAAGTTCTGCGACGAGGATGATATGCGGCGCATCGTCGGAGAAAACGAGTCCAGCCTGAAACTCACGGCAATGGCAGACGCGGAAAAGACCGACTACAAGACCGATATCCTGCCCGCCAAGGACAGTGTCCTGGACGTGATTCGCGTCGCCACCTATGTGCACCAGCTCCCGATCGCGGTCGAGATGATCAAGGACGCCCACGACAAGGGGTACGAGGTCACCTGCAATCTGATGGCCGTCTCCGTCGTGCAAGAGTCCGAGATCGACCAGGCCCTCGAGGTACTGGCGGAAACGCCAGCCAGCACCATCGTGGTCGTCGATAGCTTCGGATCTCTCTACAGCGAGCAGATTGCCACGCTGGTCAAGAAGTACCTCGCGGCCCTCGAGGGCACCGGAAAAGAAGTCGGCATCCATGCGCACAACAATCAGCAACTGGCCTTCGCCAACACGATTGAGTCGATCGTTCAGGGCGCAAACCGCCTGGACTCGACAATGGCGGGAATGGGGCGCGGAGCTGGCAATTGCCCCACGGAGCTTCTGATCGGTTTCCTACGCAATCCGAACTATCACCTTCGACCGATTCTCCAGCTTCTCGAAGACAAGTTCGTGGCGTTGCGAGAGAAGCTCGAATGGGGTGCGCTGGTGCCATACAACATCACCGGCCAGCTCAACCAGCACCCGCGCAGCGCCATGGCAATGCTCGACGGTGACGAGAAGACCAACTATGTCGAGTTCTACGACAAGCTCATCGCAGACCTGTAACGAGCTTCAGGTCAAACGTTGAGAATCGACAAACACGGAGACGTCTTCGTCCTGACCATGACCGAAGGGGAGAACCGCTGGACGACCACCTTCACCCGAGAGTTTGATCAGGCCTTGAATGAGATCGAGCAGTCCAGCGGGCCCGCCGCTCTGGTCACGGCCTCGGATGATCCGAAGTTCTTCTCGAATGGGCTCGATCTCGAATGGGTGCGCTCCACTGGCGAACACCCGGGTGGAGATCGCGGAGTATTCGGCTCCGAAATCATGACCCTGTTTGCACGCGTGATCACGTTTCCCATACCGACCCTCTGTGCGATCAACGGTCATGCCTTTGGGGCGGGGTTCATGATGGCGCTGTGTCACGACGAGCGAATCATGCGCGAAGACCGCGGGTTTCTCTGTGCCAATGAGATCGAACTCGGCATGGCGATTCCCGAGCCCGAATTGGCCCTATTTCGCCACAAGATGCCGATGCCCGCCTTCTTCCAGACCGTACAAATGGCTCGGCGCTGGACCGGCCCGGATGCCCTGGCGGCCGGGATCGTACAACGGGTTTCCGATCTGTCCGCCGTCTTGCCCGACGCGATCGCACGAGCCCAGAGCCTGGCCCACCTCGGCAAGAACCGGACCGCCTTCAAAGGAATGAAGGAGCGCGTGTACGGCGAGAACGCGTCGATCAACTGTGCGCACGGCCCGGCCCATATGCTGCGGAATTCCGGGCAATACGCCGATCGCAAGTAATCGAAGGGCGTTGTGATTGCAGCCCTCTGGGTTCAGAATGTCGTCTCACAAGCCTTCGTACTGTGTTACTCGATCCAAGACGAATCGACAGGAGAACCCGGATGTCCTCGCAGATCGACGAACTGAACAAGGGACGACTCCCGAAGTCCACTGAGATCCTCGAGCGGGCGAAACGAACCCTGCTTTCGCCGATCGTCACGGGGCCGCTTCGGACTCCGAAGAACATCCCCTTCATCGCCGAGGCCAAAGGCGCACACGTCGTCGATGTCGATGGACATGACTACGTCGATATCACGATGGCCTACGGGCCACTCATTCTGGGACACAGTCACCCGGTAGTGGTCGAAGCCATCGAGCGCGCATGCAGGAATGGCACGGTCTACGCGATGGCGCACGAGCACGAAGTAAAGCTGGCAGAACTGATGGTCGAGGCGATCCCCTGCGCCGAGCGTATCGCTTTTTCGAACAGCGGTACCGAAGCAACGCTGCACGCCATGCGCATCGCCCGAGCCCGAACAGGCAGAGACCTGATCGCCAAGTTCGAAGGCGGCTACCACGGCGTACACGATTACGCACTCGTGAGTGGCTCGATCGCACAACCAGCGGGCCCCGCAGAGAATCCAGAGAGTGTTCCCGACACACCGGGGATCCCTGCGGGCACGGTCGAACAGGTCGTCACCTTGAGCTACGGCAGTCGAGCCAGCCTGGACAAGATCCGTTCACTCGCAAGTGAACTCGCGGCGGTCATCATCGAGCCGGTCCCCAGTTCGTACCCGGTCGATCTGGGCGAGTACCTGGCTGAACTTCGTCAGATCACGCGCGAGTGCGGAGTGTTGCTGATCTTCGACGAGGTCATCAGTGGCTTCCGCCTGGGTTACGGCGGTGCGCAAGCGCACTTCGGTGTGACCCCCGATATCGCGACCTACGGCAAGATCATGGGCGGTGGCCTGCCCGTCGGTGCCGTTACCGGCAGCCTCGACGCCATGCGACCCGCCGTCGGTACGGGAGACATTATTCAGGACATGGTGGAGGGCAAGCTACTGCTGATCGGAACCTTCAGCGGCAACCCGCTGACGAGTTGCGCCGGTGCAGCGGTACTCGAGTATCTCCGCGATCATCCGGAGGTCTACACCCACATCGACGCTCTGGCGGCCAGGATCAAGGGCGGGGTCCACGAGTTCTGCCGCGCCGAAGGCTTCGATCTGCGCCTGATCGGCCTGGGATCCTGGTTCCTCCCCCACTTCATAGACGTTGAACCCAAGACTTCTCGCGACCTTCGAGATAGCTCCGACTACCTGAAGGGCAGCGCATTGGGGGAGTACATGCGCTACCACGGCGTCTACGCCTCGGACCTGCACATCTCGTTCGTCTCGGCGGCCCACACCGACGACGATGCAGATCGCATCGTGCAGGCGTACAAGGCATCGCTGACCGATATGAGAAAAGAAGGGCTGGTCTGAAGTCAGCGAGACCGCGCTCGCCGAATCAGGCGTGTTCCTTCTCCCAGCCCGCGACGATCTCCGGCATGTCGACGGGATTGAAGAAGATCTCTGGGGTTTCCTTCTGACCCCAGATGGACCACCCGTCCCCTAGATCCCAGTCGTCCTTGATGACCCAGGCCTCATCACTCGCGATGCGATCCATGTCGGTAAAGAACTCGAAGATCGTGCCACTCGGATCGAGCATGTAGCGGAAGACGTTTCCTCCAATGGGGTGACGCCCCGGCCCCGCGATGTGAAATCCTTCGCCGTGCCTGCGGACGTAGACCGACGCGGCGCGCATCACAGCGTCGAAGTCGTCGTACTCGAACGCGTAGTGGTTGAGGTAGGGCACAGGACCGGGCGCAATGGCCAGGTTGTGGTGATCCCCCGAGCAGCGCAAGAACGCCCCCAGGCCACCAGCGATGATATCCGAGACGCGGAAACCGATCCCCTCCGTCATGAAACGAATCGTTTCGACAGACTTCGAGCTGCAGACGAGCAGGTGACCCAGTCGACGCGGCGGTCGAGGCTCTGGCTCAACGAGAACTTCAGCGCGCACATCGAGTCGCTCGCGCTCGCCGGGCCGGTTCAGCAATCGCTTCGGCTGCTGCGAAACGTCAAAAGCGGCAGCGGGTTCGACGACGATGAGCCACTTATTGACCGGGTCCACAACCTCCAGCCGACTGCCTCCGACCCGACACTTGACGCCCAACTGATCCAGACGTGCTGCGGTCGCCGCAAGTTCGGACTCCTCCTCACATCCCACCCGGATGCGCCGAAGCTGTCGGTACGGAGCTTCGACAATCCGAAGTTGCTCGGGTTCGTCGGCCCCTCCCCAACGGCCGCCTCCCCGCGCAGGCCGATTTCCTCGTAGAAGGCATCCATGCGCGCCGGATCGGGCGCGCCCATCTCGATGTCGAGCAGTCGGTGAAGGG